>SKOZ01000003.1 GCA_007119795.1 Planctomycetales bacterium
CTTGGCCATCTTGGCCACGGCGTTGGCTGCCGCCTCACTGAAGGAACGCGTGGAGGTGCCAACGACCTGGACCTTCTTGTAGAGCGGTGAGTTCATCGCTTCTCCTGGGTACGGGTGCAAGCTCCACGCGACGCCGGCCGAAGACCGCATGAACCGTGGAGCAGAGGTAGACGGCGGCCCCCGGGGAGACATCCCGCCGAGGCCGAATGCCCAGTGTACGGGGCGCCGGGTGATTGACAATAGGGGCGGTCGACGCCGGCGGCATCAGGACACCATAATGGACTGCCGCCGGCGCCGCGAGCAACCGCCGATCGGGCGGCACCCGAACGCGGGGGTATATCCTGCAAGTTACTGGCCTTCCTGGAGTAACAACTTGGGACAGGAGTAGTCGGCGATGCACGAACACGCCACCGTGGGGGATTCGATCCCCGACGTCGAGGCCCTGGAGGACCTTCTCAGCGAGCCCACCGAAGCCCTGGTCGCGGCACTGCGGCGAATCGAGGGGGACTTTCTTATACTCGGTGTGGGGGGCAAGATGGGCCCTACGCTGGCCCGCATGCTCCGCCGGGCGACCGACCCGCGGCGGCGCGTCATCGGCGTGTCGCGGTTCTCGGAAGAAGCATTTCGCCAACGACTCGATTCCTGGGGCGTGGAGGCTATCCGCGGCGACCTCATGGAGCCGAAGGCCTTCGCCGGCCTGCCGGATGCGGCCAACGTGGTCTACATGGTGGCGCAGAAGTTCGGCACCACGGGGCGCGCCCCGGCCACCTGGGCGGCCAATGCGGCCGTGCCGGCCTTCGCGGCCACCCGTTTTGCGGGGAGCAGGATCGTGGCCTTCTCCACGGGCAACGTCTACCCGCTCACGCCGGTCGCCAGCGGCGGGCCCCGGGAGACGGACCCCGTGGGGCCGATCGGAGAATACGCCTGGTCGGCCCTGGCGCGGGAACGGCTGTTCGAGTTCTTCGCGGCCCGCCACGGCTCGCCCACGGCGCTCATCCGCCTCAATTACGCCGTGGAGACGCGCTACGGCGTCCTCGTCGACCTGGCCCGCCTCGTATGGGAAGGGCGGACGGTCGACCTCACGATGGGCTACGTCAACGTCATCTGGCAGGCGGATGCCGCTGCCATGGCACTGCGCGCCTTGGATCACGCAGCCGTGCCTCCGGCGGTGTTCAACGTCACCGGTGCGGAGACGCTTTCGGTCCGGAAAGTGTGCGAGACTTTCGCGGAATGGATGGACCGGCCGGTCCGCTTTGCGGGGGAAGAGGCCCCCGATGCCCTGCTGAGCAATAGCGCGCTGGCCCGCCAGACGCTCGGTTCGCCACGCGTGACGGCCGAACAGGTCATGCGGTGGGTGGCCGACTGGGTGATGCGCGGGCAGGAGGTCTTCGACCGCCCCACGCACTTCGAGGCCCGCGACGGGAGGTTCTAGTCCCGGGGGGTCGGCCGGCGGGCGGCTTCGATCATGCGGGCGGCGCCGCGCTCGATGAGCGCCGCTGCCACGTGGCATCCTAGATCGATCCCCGCTTCGGCCGCGTCGGCAGCCGCGAACTCGATCCGCTCCCCCCCCTCGGGACCGAGGACGCGACCGGTAAGACTCAGGCGGTCTCCCTCCACCCGGCCGAGAGCGGCCACCGGTGCTAGGCAGCCGCCCCGCAGCGCCGCCAGCATCGCACGCTCCGCCAGCACCGCGGCGTGACTCGGGAAATGGTCGATCGCCGCAAGAGCAGCCCGTGTGCGGTAGTCGTCGCCGCGTGTCTCGACCCCCAAGGCTCCCTGGCCTACGGCGGGCAGCATGACCTCGAAGGGGAGGGTCTCGGTAATCCGCGATTCCAGCCCCAGGCGAACCAGGCCGGCACGCGCCAGGAGGATCGCCTCGTAATCGCCCCGCGCCACCTTGTCGAGCCGCGTATCGACGTTGCCGCGGATGTCGCGGACCGCCAGGTCGCCGCGGGCCCAGAGGAGCTGCGCGCGGCGGCGGAGGCTCCCGGTGCCTACGACGGCGCCGGCGGGGAGTGCTGCCAGGCCCGCTGCGCTGCGGCAGACGAGGACGTCGGCGACCTCGGCGCGCTCGGGCACGGCGGCCAGGCATAGCCCCTCGACCGGCTCGGTGGGGAGGTCCTTGAGGCTGTGCACCGCCAGGTCGATGGCACCCTCGAGCAGCGCGCGCTGGATCTCCTTCGTGAAGGCGCCCTGCGTCCCCAGCGATTCGATGGGCCCGAGCTGCTCCCGGTCGCCGGTGGTGGTGATCGGCCGGAGTTCCACGGCGACGCCACACTCGGAGAGCCGGTCGGCAACCCATCCGGCCTGCCATTGGGCCAAGGCACTGCCGCGGGTTCCCAGTCGGAGTGGAGTCGAAGCCATGGGGTACTTTGCCAGCAGGGGGTACGCATCGGCCGGGGGAAGAAGTCTCCGCTTCTTAGGATACGCCCGCCCGCCGAGAAGGGAAAGCGACCAAGGCGGTCACCGAGAGCATCGCCTGGAGTGCGGCGACGACGAGGGGGTTGAGAGCCGGCGGCGCGGAGTACGGCGTTGGCAGCCAACGGTCCGACTCTTCCCATCCGTTGGCCGTCCGCCGCCAGGACGACTCGACGACCGCCGGTTCACTGCCGGAGGGCAACTCGTACTCGACGGCCAGCCATCCCACACCGAGAAGGAGGGCTACCAGGACCAAGACCCGCTGCATGGCAGACATTCCTGAGACGAGGGAACCTCGAAGAGCACACGCCGGAACAATCGATCCTCACGGTCTCCTCCGGAGGCGACGTCGCCCGGGCGTTGGAAGAGGAAAGCAAGCGGCGGACCCCACGGCGGCGTGCGGGGATCCAAAGACGGAAACCCTTGGTGCCGTGGCAGTTGCTATACGATGCCGGCAGCGGACCGGGGGTGTGCCTGTGGCGAAAGGGCAGCGCGGCGCGGGCGCGGGCGTGGTGAGAAGGCAACAGCGGCGGCCGCCGGCGGACGGCCCGCCACGTTGTATCCCCGCTCCGGGCATCTTCCCCGGACGGTCGCCGGCGATGCTCCGCCGCTGCCCGGCGCAGCCGGCTCCACCGCGGAGAGGAGCGGTAGGGGCGCAGAGAGCGGTTTGCTCCCCGACGATGCGTGACCTAGGTTATCGTCGAGGCGCGGTGCGTGTCTCTGCCGATGCGCAGAGGGCGCTGCCGCACCGATCTACCAAGGAAACGAGGAGCGACCACGATGGGAAGTGTCCATGTCCCTGCGCTCGATCTGAAGACGGTGCTTTCCAGTGCCCAACTCCCGGCGCTGCCGCAGAGCGCTATCCGCCTGCTGGAGCTCTCTCAGGATCCGGAGAACGGTCCGACCGAGTTCGCCAGCCCGATCGAGTCCGACCCCGGCCTCACCGGGCAGGTTCTGCGGTTCGTCAATTCGTCGTACTTCGGGTTCTCCCGCGAGATCGCCTCGGTGAAGTTGGCGATCACCCTGGTGGGCATCCGCACGATCAAGAACTTCGCCCTCTGGAGCGCGGTCTTCAGCCTGATGCCCAATCCGAAGTGCGGTCCGTTCGACCTGAAGAGCCTCTGGCAGGACTCGCTTCGCCGAGCCCTCTTCGCCCGCTCGATCGCCCAATTCCTGGGGATGAAGGAGGCCGAGGAGCCCTTTGCCGCGGCCCTCCTCCAGGACATGGCAATCCCGCTCCTGGCCAAGGAGGCCCCCGAGGCCTATCTCCACCTGCTCGAGGCGCGGCAGGAGGGCAGGAACCGCCTCTCCCAACTGGAAGAGGAGGCCTTCGACTGGAACCACGCCCAGGCGGCCGGCATGATGGCGCGGCAGTGGAATCTGCCGGAGAGCTTTGCCCGCCTGGTCGAGGCCCACCTCTGCGTGGACCGCTGGATCGATCAACCGGCGGAGCACCCCGACTGCCTGGCCGTGGCGCTCTCAGCGCTATTGCCGGCGGCCAACGACCCCGCCTGGCCCGAATGCGAACAGCTCCAGGCCTATTACGCACGCATCTGCCCGGCCGCTCCCGACTCCCTCCCCGGACTGCTGGCCAAGACGGATGCCGACTTCGACCAGTTCGCCCCCGTCCTCAAGATGACCGCCCCGGCGAAGAGCCTCGTGGACTGGTACCGGGGGGCGGATACCGCCGACGCCGCGGTGTGATTCGCCCCCGGAGGGGAGACTTCCTATTTCCCCGCGTCCAGGGCGGCCTTGGCGGCGGCGGCGACCGCGTCGGCGGTGATGCCGAAGTGCTCGTAGAGGGTCTTGAAGGGTGCCGAAGCACCAAAGCCCTCCATGCCTACGAAACGCCCCGCGCAGCCGGTGTACGCCTCCCAGCCCTGGCGGATGCCGGCTTCGACGGCCACGCGGGCCGTGACCTGCGGCGGCAGCACCGCGTCGCGGTAGTCGGCGGGTTGGGCTCCGAAAAGCTCCCAGCTCGGCAGACTGACGACGCGCGCGGCAAGGCCTTCGGCGCAGAGCTTCTCGTAGGCGGCCACGGCAACGGCGAGCTCGCTGCCCGTGCCGATGAGGATCACCTCAGGGTCGCGCCCGGGTGCGTCGGCGAGGACGTAGCCGCCGCGCGCCAGGCCGGCCGCCGCCGCGTACCGCTGACGGTCGAGGGTGGGGAGGTTCTGCCGGGTGAGGACGAGGGCCGTGGGGCGGTCGGTCGAGGAGAGGGCTACGCGGTAGGCCTCGGCGACCTCGTTGGCGTCGCCCGGTCGGATGACGACGAGGTTGGGGATGGCCCGCAGCGCCGCGAGATGCTCGACGGGCTGGTGCGTGGGGCCGTCCTCACCGACACCGATCGAGTCGTGCGTGAAGATGTACAGGACCGGCAGCCCCATCATCGCGCTCAGCCGCAGGGCGGGCCGCAGGTAATCGCTGAAGACGAAAAACGTGCCCGCGTAGGGGCGCAGCCCGCAGAGGGCCATTCCGTTGCACGCGGCGGCCATGGCATGCTCGCGGATGCCGAAGTGGAGATTCCGGCCGGCATGGTTGGCCGGTCCGAAGTGACCGGCGTCGTCGAATTTCAAGAGCGTGTTGTTCGAAGGCGCCAGGTCGGCCGAGCCGCCGATCATCCAGGGGATACGCCGAGCGACCTCGTTGAGGACCTTGCCCGAGGAGGCCCGGCTGGCCATCCCCTTCTCGTCGGCGGGAAAGTCGGGAATCCCGGCATCCCAGCGCTCGGGGAGCTGCCCGTCGCGGATGAGCCCGGTTTCGGCGGCCTCCTGGGGGTATTCCTCAGCGTATTGGGCAAATAGGGCTTCCCACTCTGCACGGGCGGTGCTGCCGCGGGCGGCGATGCCGGCGCGAAAGTGCTCTCGGACCTCGGCGGGCACGAAAAAGTCCTCATCGCCGGGCCAGCCGTATGCCTCCTTGGTGAGGCGAACCTCCTCCTCGCCGAGAGGCGCGCCGTGGGCGCCGTGGGTGTCGGCCTTGTTCGGTGCACCATAGGCGATGACGCTCCGGACCCTGATGAGCGTGGGGCGGTCGTCGCATTCCCGGGCCCGCTGGAGGGCGGCGCGGAGGGCCGGCAGATCGTTGATGTCCTCGACGGCGATCACGTTCCAGCCGTAACCGACGAAACGGGAGATCACGTCTTCGCTGAAAGCCAGATCGGTCTTTCCCTCGATGGTGATGCCGTTGTCGTCGTAAATCCAGCAGAGGTTGCCCAACTTAAGGTGGCCGGCAAGCGAGGCCGCCTCCCCGGCGACCCCCTCCATGAGGTCGCCGTCGCTGCACATCGCGTAGACGCGGAAGCCGAAGAGCTCGAACCCCGGCCGGTCGTACGTCTCAGCAAGCCAGCGGGCGGCCATGGCCATGCCGACGCTGTTGGCAACTCCCTGCCCCAGCGGTCCCGTCGTGGTCTCGACACCGGTCGTATCCCCGTATTCGGGGTGGCCCGGGCAGCGGCTGTGGAGCTGGCGGAAACAGCGGATGTGCTGGAGGGGTACGGCCAATTCTCCGGTGGGTAGCCCCGCATCGTCGATCTGCGGCACCTCGGTGAGGTGGAGCATCGCATAGAGAAGCATCGACGCGTGACCGCAGGAGAGGACGAAGCGGTCCCGGGCCATCCAGTCGGGGGCGGCGGGATCGTAACGCAGCACTTCGTTGAACACGAGGTACGCGGCCGGGGCAAGGGCCATCGGGGCGCCGGGGTGACCGCTATTGGCCGCCTGGACGCCGTCCATCGCCAGCGTGCGGATGGTGTTGATCGCCAGTTGATCGATGGGTGTCGTAGAGACGGACATAGGTGGGTGGTTCCTTGCGGACCGAGAGAACGGTGCAGGCCCCCTGCACCGCGGGGGCAACGGGGCACCAAAAGCCTCAAGTCTAGCGCCTCGCGCGCGCTTCGTCAACGCTCCCCGTGGGCCGCGGCGCTCGCATGTTGCGTGGGGAACGCCGCTTGGGCGGCGGCCGTTTACAGCTCGGCGGTCAGACGTTATCGTTTTCCCTGGATGCCCGCGGTCTGCCCGGAAACGATGCCTCCAAGACGCGCGGCATCCGAACAGACAACGGACCCCCGCCGCACCGCTCGCCTGATGGAGCAAGAACCGATGAACCAGGACGCGTCCGTGCCGGTCGGCGATCGGCCGCCGCGATGGCAAACGCTTTCGAGCATCGACCGCCGCGTCGTGGGGGTGCTCGCCGAGAAGGCCAAGACCACTCCGGACGCCTATCCCCTCTCCTTGAACGCCGTGTGTACCGGCTGCAACCAGAAGAGCAACCGCCACCCGCTGATGCAGCTCGATCCGGCCGACGTCGAGGAGTCGCTGGACCGTCTGCGGGAGATGGGCGCCGTGGGCATCGTGGAAGGGTACGGCCGGGTCCCCAAGTACCGCCACTACCTCTACGAGTGGCTGGGGGTGGACAAGATGGGGCTGGCGGTGATGACGGAGCTCTTCCTGCGCGGCGCGCAGACGGTCGGCGAGCTTCGCGGGCGTGCCGCCCGCATGGAGCCGATAGCCGACATCGCGGCGCTGCGCCCCGTCCTGGCGACGCTCCACGAGAAGGGGCTGATCGTCTTTCTGACCCCCGAAGGGCGCGGCCAGGTCGTAACCCACGCCCTGCTCCCTCCGCGGGAGATGGAGAAGCTCCGCGAGGAGCATTCCGGCGGCGGCTTTGCCCCGGCCGGCGATGGAACGGGCTCTCACCCCCAGGGCCCGGCAGAGAACGTTTCCCGACCGCCGCTCGCAACCAGGGGATCAAAGGAGAGCGGGGCACTCCAGGCGTTGCCGCGCGAAGTCGAAGACCTCCGCGGACAGATCGACCGGCTCCGGGGCGAGGTGGAGGGTCTGCGCGAGCAGATCCGCGCCGTCGCCGAGGGGTTGGAGCGGCTGCAGGCAGCGCTCGGGGAGTGATTCTTCCGGCAGCTAACCGAGCGGTTCGGCGATCAGCAGCCAGGTGCGGGTGAGGTGGAAGAAGATGGGCGCGGCAAAGCAGAGCGAGTCGATGCGGTCCAGGACGCCGCCATGCCCCTCGACGAGCGTGCCGTAGTCGTGCACCCCCCGGTCCCGCTTGATGGCCGACATCGTCAGTCCCCCGGCGAAGCCGGTCAGGGCGATCACGGCGGACATGCCGGCGGCGAGCCACACGGAGAAGGGCGTCGCCCACCAGAGAGCGGCACCCAGCAGGGTGACGCTCGCCGTCCCTCCGAGGAGTCCCTCCCAGGTCCGCCCCGGGCTGATGGTCGGGGCGATCACGTGCTTGCTGGGCAATTGGGCCCAGGCGTACTGGAGGACGTCGGCAAGCTGCACGATGAGCACGAAGAAGAAGAGGAGCCGGGCGTTGTGACCGGCATCCTCCCCGGGCAGCTCGAGCGTCAGCAGGGCGGGGGCATAGCTGAAGCAGTAGACGCAGATCAGCAGTCCGGCCTGGATCTTGGCCGTCCGCTCCAGAAACCGCTTGGAGTCGCCGGCCATGGCGATCCGCGCCGGGATGAAGAGGAAGGCGTAGACGGGGATGAGGATGCTGTACAGCTCGTAGTTGGCCAGCCCCACGAGCACGAACTGCAGCGGCGTGCAGAGGAAGAAGACCCAGAAGAGTGTGCGATGGTCGCCCGGGCGGGTCGGGGTTAGGGTGATGAACTCCCGCAGCGCCCAAAAGGAGATGAGGCCGAAGAGGAGAACGGTGACCGTCTGGCCGAGGAGGAAGGCGGCCGCCAGCACGGTGCAAAGGAGCCACCAGGCGCGGATTCGCAGGCGGAAGGTGTCGAGGACCGCCGAGTCGATGCCGCTGCCGCCGCGGAGGTGGAGGATGCGGGTCACCATGGTGACCGTTCCCAAGAGCAGCAGCACGCCGCCGACCAGGCCTAGCGTCTTGGCATCCACTAGACCTCCTTGAGGCGGCGGACGGCCTCGCGGGCGCGGAGGAGGAAGTCGGTCTTCGGCTCGGCAGCCTCCAGCCAGATGGGCGGTCCGAAGGTCACGCAGGTCAGCAGGGGAACGGGCAGGTACTCGCCCCGCGGCAGGATGCGGTTCATGTTGTCGATATGGACGGGAACGAGCTCCAGGTCGGGGCGCTTCTTCGCCAGGTAGTAGAGGCCGCTCTTGAACTCGCCGATCTCCGCCCCCGAGCTCCGGCCCCCCTCCGGAAAGACGATCAGCGAGTCGGAACGCCCCATCTCCCGGATCATGAGGTCGACGGGGCTCTGGTGGACCTTGATCTCCGTGCGGTCGATCAGCAGCGCGCGGAAGAGCTTGTGGGCCATGTGGTGGCGAATTCTTCCCGCCGTCCAGTAATCCTTGGCGGCCACCGGACGGGTCAACGCGCGGACGGCCGCGGGCAGCGCCGACCAGATGACGATGAAGTCCAAGTGGCTGGTGTGGTTGGCGAAGTAGACCCGTTGGCAGCAGTCGGGCTGGCAATCGATCCAGCGGACGCTCGATCCGCTCAGAATGCGAGCCAGCAGGGCGAGGAAGCTGCACGTGATATTCGAGTTCATCGTCGGTCACACGTGCCGGCCTCGGACCGCGCCAGATCGTACTGGGGCGACCACGTGCCGGAGAGCCGTCTCGGTCCCGCAGCCGCCACACGAGCCGCCCCGCGCGGCGGTTGACCTGCCGCCACCAACCCGCTGGCCGGCAAGAGTTTCATCGTAGCTTGCCCACCGGAGATAGCCAATCCCCCCGCAAACCCTAGCGGAGAACGGCACCGCCGTTCGGACGGCTCCACTCGAGGATGACCTGCCGCGGCTGCTGGAACGGCTGGGGACGGGCGAGCTGCGGGGCGAGCGGCTCGGAATGCTGCTCGGCCGGCAGGACCTCGGGCGGCACCGTGGGAGGTCCCGCGCTCGTGCCTGCCGGACGCCAGCCCGATTCGGGCAGAGTCCCCGTCCGCGAAGGCGGGTCCGCGGCGGCGAGCGTCTGGCCGCGGCGCGGTTCCCCCTGCGGTGTCCGGCCGGGGGCGTACGGCGACTCGTCGGGCGCCGCATTCTCCGCGCGGCCGGCAGGGGGCTGGCTGCCTGAGCCGGCCAACAGGAAAGGATCGGGATCGGCTTCCGGTACGGCTCGCGGCCGGATCGGAGGCCGTCCTTGCCGCACCCAGGCGACCCAAGTGTTCTGCAAAGTCCCCAAGTCCGAGTAGCCGTAATAACGCTTCGTGGCCCCCGCCCAGTCGTCGGTCTCCATGCCCTCGGCCAGATAGTCGATGAACTTCTGCCGCCCCCCCTGCATGACCAGGAAGGTCACCACGGAGTGCCCCTGGGCGTAGAGGGGCATGATGTCGGGCGGGTATTCCGTCATGGCGAACATCTGGTTGAACGGCAGGCCGCGCCCCGACCGGAGGAACTGCTCGAGCATGCGGTCGTGGCGGGCCCGTTCGCTGGGGTGTTCGACCGAGCTGGCGGCACCTTCATCCGCCCAGCGGGGGACCGGCCGGCGGAAGTGACTGGCCAGGACCATGTGGGTGATCTCGTGCGGGAGCACCGAGTCGAGCAGACGCTCGCGGGATCCCTGGATGCTCATCCGCCAGCCGAAGACCTCTCCCCCCTTAAAGTGGAAGGATGTGGCCCCTCCGGCACCGAGGTTCGGCCCCACATCCACCTGCATCACGCAGGGTTGCGACCAGTTGGGCATCGGTTCGCCCAGCCAGGCGACGGCCAGCTCGTGCCGGTAACGCTCCGCGGCCTGGCCGATCTCTTGGGCCAACTGTGGCGTAGGGGCGCGAACCACAAAGTTGGGGGTCTGGTGCGATGCCCCCATAATAAGGGGCAAGACCGCCGCGAGAAGCGCGGCGCGGAAGAGGCGAGCCTCCATGCTCGATCTCGTCAATGGCTAAAGGAGCGATGCCGACGATCCCGTCCGTGCGACCGCCGTTGCGGCGCCGAGGTCCCGTCGATCGTCTCCGGGATCGGCACCGGCTCACCAGAATCTACCTGCTACGGCGAAAAGCTCAAACCCCATTTTTTCCGTCCGCCGAGGGCGCCTTCCGGCCCGATTCAAACTGATCGAGAAGCCAGCGGAGGACCGGGGCGTTGGCGGGGGGAAACACCAGTTCGCCGAGCGACCGCACCGGAACCCAACGGAACGGAGGGAGGGGGGCAGCGGGTCTTGCGGCTGGAGCACCGCAATAGAAATGCACATCGACGGAAGCGTGGGCGTAGTCGTGGGAGACGGTCATAAGCCGCGGGCCGATGCATACGGCGAGCCCCGTCTCCTCGCGGCACTCACGCACCGCGGCCGCGCGGGGAGTCTCCCCCGGAACCACCCGTCCGCCGGGGAACTCCCAGAAGCCGGCGAGCGGCTGCTCCCCGCTGCGGCGGCCGACCAGGACCCGACCCTCGTGGAGCACGACGACAACCGCGACGCGCTGCCGGGCCACGGGGCGCCTCCTTCCCTTCCCTCATCACCCCTTGGCCGCCATCACCAGTTCCAGATAGCTGCGGCGCTCGCTGGAAAAAAGCCCCAGCTCTTCGGCGAGCGAACGGATCACGGCCTTCTCCCGCTCCACGTGATCGGCTACCGCTACGAGTTCCAGTTCGACAAATTCTCCCAAGTCCTGGACCTCGTCGAGAGAGACGTTCACCTTGCGGCTGTTCCAGCGGACAGTCGCCTTGCGGCGGTGCTTGCGGACCTCGGCGACCGGTGTAAAGCTGAGTGCCTCGATGAGCCGCCTCCACGGACCGATCCCCTCGTCGTCCAGAGTCAGGGGCAATTCGATCTCGCGGCGAGTCTTCGTCGTGGTATCGACCTTGGGGCCCTTGTACGTGATATACCCGGATAAGCCCACCGTGCGGATTCGCAGGGCCTCGTCGGTTTGGGAAAAGTCGCGCGCCGGGTGCCGGTAGTAGACGTCCGCCTCGAGCTGGGTCCCCGAAATCACCGCCCCCAGCGCCTTGAGCTTCTGTTCCACGGCGCGGAGGTCTGTTACGGGAAACTTCTGTTCGACTTCAAACTTCATGGGCCTGCCAGTGAGGGGCGCCGGACTGGCCGGGATCACCTGCTGCGAGGGGCCTATCCCGGGCCATCGCGGTAACCGGCCCGGTGCCGGGCGGCGAACGTGGGGCGCGTTGGGATGGCGGCCAAATGGGTGCGAACGGAGCAACCGGCCATTATACGCCTGCTGCTAGCCACCCCGAAGACCCCCAAATTGTACCGACTCACCCCCATCATTGTCGCTAGAACTTTTCGTGAGGTTCGCCGTGCGTACTTCTCCTACGTAGCGACGCCTGCAGTTCGCTGACCGCGGCGGCGGGATCGGCGGCCGAGACGACAGCCCCACTAACGGCGACACGGGTCATGCCCGTCGAGAGGACCCGGTCGAGGTTTCGACTGTGGATGCCCCCGATGGCGAAGGCGGGTAACCGGATCTCGTTCGCCACGGCCCGCAGGAGATCGAGTCCCGGGAGTTCGGCAAATCGTTTCGTGTTCGAGGGGAACGTGGGCCCGACGCCGATGTAGGCGGCGCCGTCGAGGACCGCCTGCCGCGCTTGCCGGAGCGAATGGGTGGAGACGCCGATGGGCATCCGCGGGCCGACGATCGCGCGAGCATCTTTGACGGTGAGCTCTTCCTGGCCCACGTGGACCCCGTCGGCGTGGGCGAGCACGGCGAGATCGGGCCGATCGTTCATAATGAACAGGGTGCCGGTTCCGGCGGTGAGGGCGCGCAGGCGGCGGGCGCGGTCGAGTAGCTCGCGGTCGGCCAGCCGCTTCTCGCGGAGTTGGATGAGGTCCACGCCAGCCTGGACGAGCGCCGCGACCAGGCGGTCGAACTCGTCGCCGGACGCTCGGGCGTCGAGGAGGACGTAGAGCCGCGCACCCCGGAGGCGAGCGAGGCTCTCTTGCGTGATCGAGAGTGCCCTCTGCAGGGTGTAGGTGCGGTACCGCAGCCCCTCCAAACCGGCAGCCGCGGCCGGGTCGAAGGTCTTGGCCGTCTCCTCGAGGCTGCGCAGGGCTTCCTGAAGGCGGGCGAAATTGGCGGCCAGGACCGCCTGGAGGTCCTCGCGGGCCGTCTCTTGCGGCACGGAGAAGGCCGTACCCACGTCGGCAAGCGTCTCGCGGGCAGCCAGGCGGTCGGCCATCGGCACGGCGGCGAGGAGGCCGGCAAGCCCATGCCGCACCGCCTTGCACTCGGCGGTCAGGTGGCGGTCGTCGATGGCGAAGCGGGCGAAGTCCTCCACCACGCGAAGCCCTTCGCCCGCCCGATCCGCGGCGGCGTCGAGGAGGCGGAGGGTTCCAATCGGCAGGAGCGGAGCTTCCTTTCCTGCTGGAGCGGCGGGGGGAGACGCTGCTTCGGGCGGGATGGTGGTCGACTCGCCGCAGCTCGCCGGCTCCCAGGGTGGCGGGTCGTCGACCGGCTCGACGGGCAGCGCCCCGGGCGCGAGACCGTATTGGCGATGGATCTCGGCTTCGAGGTCGGCAGGATCCAAGCCCCGGCCGCGGAGGAAGCGGGCCGCGGCATCGTCGGCAAGGGTCATGCCGAGCAGCACGTGTTCCGTGGCCAAGGCGAGGGGCTGTGGGCAGTCGGCGAGATGCTCCTCGGCCAGAGCGAGGGCGTCGGCCACTTCCGGACCCAGGCGGTAAGCGGGAGGATCGCCGCACGGCTCGAGCGGCGCGGGGCGCGGGGCGAGCTCGGGCCACTGATGCATCACCGCCTGGACATCGAGTCCCACTTGGGTGAGAAATGCGGCCGCGCGGCACTCCTCCTCCGCGAGGAGTCCCAGGAGGATCGACGGCGCCTCGAGGTTCTCCGCCGCCGGGTCGGCGGACCAGCGGGCAGCCTCGGCGAAGACGCGAAGTGTTGCCGGAGTGAAGTCCCTGTCCATACCCCGCCATCGTAGCCCCGGGGAACCGCTGTCGGCAAGCCGAAGTCCCCTCGCCAACGCCCTCAGCGAGTCCCATGGTCCGGCCGCGAGCGGCTGGAGACGAGCATCGCCGCTGCACCGGCTGCTGTCGTTTGCGTAGAATGCCGCGTCCCGTGCCCATCGGCCCGGGTGCACGCGAAACGGCGGTCCGGATGGGGGGGGTGCACGCGCTCCCCTTCCGGCCCGCCACGGACAGCCACCCGATAACAAGGAACCGACGCAATGGCGCGAATCCTCTTGACGAGCCTGGCCCTTCTGGCCTTCGCCGGCCACGCCCGCTTGGCGAGCGGCGCGGAACTCGAACCGGGCGACGCGGCGCCCCCCTTCGAGCTGCCGGGCAGCGACGGCAAGACCTACAAGCTGGCCGACTACGCGGACAAACAGGTGGTCGTGCTCGCCTGGTTTCCCAAGGCATTCACGGGCGGCTGCACGATCCAGTGCCGCGCCCTGCGCGAGGAAGGGGCTTTGCTCCGCGGCTTCGAGGCCGCCTACTTCACGGCGAGCTGCGACACCCCCGAAGAGAACCGGCGCTTTGCCGAGTCGCTGGAGCTCGACTACCCCATCCTCAGCGACCCGAAGGGCGAGGCGGCGACGGCCTACGGGGTGATCGACGATGACCGGCCCCTGCCGCGGCGGTGGACGTTCATCATCGGCAAGGACGGCACGATTCTGGACGTCGATCGCGAGGTGACCGTGGCCACGCACGCCGCCGACGTGGCGCGGCGGCTGGAAGAGCTGGGCGTGGCCCGGCGGACCGAATAACGACTAGAGCAACCCCGCATCGCGGAGGAGGCGGACCGTCCCCTCGATGTCGTCGAGCTGCTCCAGGGGTATGGCGGGCGCGGCGGCGTCGAGCTGCTCCTGGCCAGGGAGCTCAGGTCGCGGGGGGATCCCCTCGACCACCGCATACTCGAACTGCTCGCCGGCGAAGAACGCCTGCGCCGTTTCGGCCGCGAGGAGATAGTCGACGAAGCGCAGGGCCGCTTCGCGCCGAGGTGCCGAGCGGAGGACGCCCGCGCCGGAGACGAGCACCATGTTGCCCGCGTCGCCGGGTGCGAAGAAGGTCTGTGCTGCGGGGAAGGCCGGGTCTTCCTGCTGGAAGCGGAGCAGGTAATAGTGATTGGTCAGCCCCAGATCGATCTCACCCGCGGCCAAGGCGTCGAGGATGGCGGTGTTCTGGGTGTAATCCGCCGTCTGGTTTTCCCGCATCGCGACCAACCAGCCGCGCGTCGCTTCGTGGCCGTGAAGGGCCCGCATCCCGGTGACGAAGGTCTGGAAGGAGGCGTTCGTGGGCGCCCAACCGACGCGTCCCCGCCACTCCGGCTCCGCCAGTTCGAAGATGCGCTCCGGCAGCTCGGACTCCGCGACCCGATCCGGCGCATAGGCCAGCACGCGGGCCCGGCCGCTCGTCCCCACCCACCAGCCGTCGGCGTGGCGGAATTGCGGCGCCACCTTATCGAGGACCTCCGGCGGGAGCTGGGCGAGGAGGTCCTTGCGGGCGAGCTGCTGGAGCCCGGCGGCCTCCTGGGCCCAGAATACGTCGGCAGGGCTGTGGGGGCCCTCCTCCATAATCGTCACGGCCAACTGCGAGCTCTGCCCGTAGCGGACGTGGACGTCGATTCCCGTCTCCGCGCGAAAGCGATCGATGACCGGCTCGACCAGGGTGCGCGCCCGGCCGCAGTAGATGACCAGCTCCTCGCGGTCCGCGCCGCCGCAGCCGATCAATGCCATTAAGGAGAAGAGCGCCAGAGCGAACGCCGATAATCGCAAGGGTTGTCTCACGGCCGCAATCTCAGCTCCTCGATGGAGGGACAAGCTGTTCGTCCAACCATTCCAGGTAGGCAGGGCTGCCGGCCAGAATGGGCAGGACCAATATTTCGGGGACCTCGTAGGGATGGAGACCGCGGATGGCCTCCTCGACCGGCTCGAAGAGATCGCGCCGCGTCTTCAACGCGACAACCCACTCGTCGCCCTCTTCGACGGCCTCCTTCCAGCGGTAGACGCTGCGGACGGGACCGGAAACCTGTACGCAGGCGGCAAGGCGGGCCTCGACCAGCCCGCGGGCGATGCGCTCCGCCTCGTCGCGGCGGGCCGTCGTGCTGACGATCTGGACGAACTCGTGCATGGCGATCACTCCCTCTCGACCTCGTGGCGGGCCCGCCCCCCCTTGACCGATTCGACCACCACGGCGAACGGCCCCTCACCCGCGACGATCCAGCGGACGTATACGGCCGTCATTCCCTCGATGCGATCGACCCGCATTTCTCGGGGTCGCCGCGGCTGCTCGCGCGGTTGCCGGAAGAAGGGCTCCTCCGACCACATCCCCGCGATCACCTCGAACCCTTCACCCTCGATGCGTACGACGTCGGGCGTGGTGATGCCGTGTTCGAGATCGATGGCCGTTCGTGTCGGGGTCATCCGCGTGTTGGCCACCACAGCGGTGACCTCTGTGAGCCCCCCCGGCAAGGCTTGCGTCTCCACCGAGCGCACCGCGACCTGCGGCATCTGCTCGGCGTGGTACAGGGCAAAGGCGGCGTTGCGGTGGCACTCTTCCTCGAGCATGAACGAAGGAGGCTGCCGCCCCCAGGTCTTCTTCAGGCCGCCCACCTCGATGCGGCCGAACTGGGGGTGGTCGACCTCTCGCCAGGGGACCAGTCCATCGCCGAAGAGGAGGTGCTCGCTGAAGCGGTGCTGCTCCTCGGGACGGCCCCGCCAACCCTCGGGCCTTTCGTGGAAGTAATTGTAGGGGGTAAAGAGCTCTATGGTGAAGGTGTACACGCCCTGCATGAAGTAGAACCAGTCGATTTCCCCGCCGTGGACCTCGTAGAGGTCGTCGATCAGGACCAGGTACCGGTAGCCGGGGATCATCGCCTCGCCCCGCTCGCCCAGTGCGTCGAGGACGCGCACGTCTTCCGCTTCGTAGCCCGTATCGCGGGTTCCGGGGCCCCGGAGGAACATGCCGCCGGTGTTGTGCAGCGTATGCGCCGCGGCGATGTTGGGCCGGTCCATGACGAAGTCGGCCACGGCGCGCGTCTCCGGGTGTGCGAAGGGGTAGCGGCGCGCGCCCCGCTGCACGTAGGGCGGCTGCCAGTTCCAGGCGAAGTCGCGGTTCATATCGTAGGAGCCGGGCGGATCCTCGTTGATCCGGCCGTCGCCGTCGCGGTCGTATCCTTCCCAGCCGAGGAGGCGGTATTCGCCCGGCTCGTCGGGTCCGGCGGGGATCATCAGGTCCGGGTAGTCCGGGTGCGGCTTGTGGCGGCCGTCGGGATCGCGGATCCGCATCTGCGTGATGTGGCCGTCGCCGTCGAGGTCGTCGTAGCCGTCCTCGTCGAAGAGGCCGTCGCGGTCGGCGTCGTGGGGGGTCATGCCGCCCCGGGGGGCATGGGTGGTGTTCGGCGCATGCATGTGGGCGTCGCGGCCGTCGGGGTTCATCATGGGGAGGATGTAGAAGGTGCGCTCGTCGACTAGGGCCGTGATCCGCGGGTTCTGCCCGTAGAGCTCCAGGAGATACCAGGCCGCATACAGGCAGACCTCGGTGGCCTGAATCTCGTTGCCGTGGATGCCCCCGTCCATCCACAATGCCGGCTTGTGGCGGTCGTCCCCTTTTTCGAAGCTGGTCACCGTCAGCAGCCAGAGCTCGCGCCCCTGGTGCGACTGCCCCAGGCTCTCCAGGCGGGCCCGATCGGGATGGGTCTCGACGAGCCGCTGGAGGATCTCCGTGGTCTCGGCATAGTCGTAGTACCGGTTCCACCGGATGTCCACTTTGGGATCCGCGGGCGCTCCCACCGGCCGATAGGGACGGGCGGGGGGCTCCGGCGGCTCCTCGGCCGCGGCCAGGGCACCGACCCCCAGGCCTCCTGCAAGGACGACCCCCAACCAGAGCAGCCTGTTCATAAGCAATCTCACGCGGAAGCTCCTGGCACCACGAGAGGGCGCTGCGAGAGGAATGACGAGTATGCGATGGCCCCCTGTCCCAGCATACTCTCCGCCTCTGGGGCGCAACACCCGGGGAGGATCGCTTGGGCAGAAAACCGCCACCCGATTCGGGGCCTTCGCCACCTCGGGCGTGGCCGCGGAGGGGGCGAGCCTCCCGGGGGCATCGCACCCCCGTGAATCCCCCCGGAAGTGGCCTTGTGGTCGACGGCGACGGACAATGACTTTTGAATCAATACAATTGACTTCTATCGCATTGCCCGATAGGATGCTGATTATGGGAGGTGAAGCCATGCCGCCAAAACGTGTCCCCGGAATCGATTGCCGTCGCATTGAGCTCGACGGCATCCGGTATGTCATCATGCGCGAGTCGGCATTCGATTACCTCTGCGAGCGGGCCGGATGGAAGCCGGCCCCGCCGGAGGATGAGGCGGCTCTGGCCGACGGTTTGGCCCTGGATCGGGTCTCGCTGGCGGAGAAGATCGTGCGGCGGCGGAAGGCGGCGGGGCTCAGCCAGGCCGGGCTGGCCCGCCGCGCGGGCGTCCGTGCCGAGACGCTCAACCGCATCGAGCGCGGCCGCACCACCCCGGACTTCGCCACCATCCGCAAGCTGGTCGAGGCGATGACCGCCGCCGAGCGCGAGCAGCTCGAGCGGAACGCCCCGGCAACATCACGGAAACCCAAAAAATCAAGCTAAGGAGTCGATCGATGGCCGCTGAATCGGGTTCGCTCCAGCGCGGAGTTCCCGCGCGGGAACAGGTGGTGAGCGACATGAGGGGAATCGTCGCCGAGCAGTTGGGGATGCCTCGGGAGACGATCGAGGAGCGGCATGACCTCGAGAGAGATCTCGGTGCCGACAGTCTCGATCTGGTGGAGATCAACATGGAGGTCGAAGAGCACTTCGGCCTCACGGTGCCCGACGAGGTCTACGAGCAGATCCGCACCGTCGGGCAGGTCGTCGACCAGGTGCTGGCACTGCTCAGCGCTGACGAGCCGGGGTAATCTTCCGCAGGGCAGGGGGATTTCTCCAATAGGCCCAGGCGCTGGTTCTCCGGCCACGCCCAAGCTCGGTCACCGGGCAGCGAATACCCGAATGGCGATCCAGCGTATTGCCTGTGGACTGAAATGCCTCTACGATGGCCGCATTTCACCCGAGGCGGCCTTATTGCCCCCGTGGGAGGCCGGTGATGCCCATTTAGTTTCGCTGCCATAGGTGCCGAAGGCTCCTCCAGACGGGGGAGGGGACGGCTGGACAGAACGCGGTCTGTCCGGAGTGCGGTGCCGTGCGGCCGATCCCCGCC
This sequence comes from Planctomycetales bacterium, assembly GCA_007119795.1. Next base: position 18,499 of record SKOZ01000003.1, read on the forward strand.
GTGAGCGAACCCGACACCGATTCGCCGGCGGCCGGGCCTTCGTCCTCCGCCGCTGCCGAGCCGCCGCCGCAGTCGCCCCTTGCCGCCGCGGCGGATGCGGCCGGCGGTGACAATCCCTACCGCGCGCCGGCCAGCACCTCCGTCGTCTCCCCGACCGCACCGGGCGAGATCCGCCCCACCCGAATCGACTTCGCCGATGTCTTCAAGCGATCCGGCCTGGAAATACCCCTGGCCTTCAGCACCGGTTTGTGGAGGGGCGCGGCGTTGGCCCGCTGTTAGACGTCCAGCGACCAGGGTGCCCGGTAGGAGCGGGTCACCAGGGCGTTGGCCTCGGCGTCGTCGATGACTTTCTCATTCTCGCCGTCCCAGCGGATGGTGCGGCCGGTGCGGTAGGCGATGTTCAAGAGGTGCCCCGGGAGGGTCGAGTAGTGGCCGTCCTCGATGTCGCCGAAGGGCCGTTGCCGCTGGCGGACATTCTCGATGAAGACGCCGGCGTGGTTCGTCTCCGGCGTGCGGAAGCTCTCCTCCTCGCCCGGCTTGCCGATCTCGGGCGTGATCGTGAAGCCGGCGCGGTCGATGATCATCGAGGCCTCGGAGCCGAAGAAGCGCTTGCTGTGCGAGCGCTGTTCGGCGCGGGAGGCGGTGCGGGCCGTGTACTGGAGGAGGAAGCCCCTCTTGGCCACCGGCCCCGGACCGTACTGGAGAACGCCGCCGAAGGTGTCGGGCCACTCGCCGTTGCAGTCCTCGAAGCCGTGCCGCCCGCCCAAGGCTGCAGCGGCCACCGGGTACTTCACCCCCATGCACCAGTGCACGATGTCGTAGTGGTGCACGGCCCAATCGACCTGCCAGCCGCCGCCGTAGTCGTAGAACCAGTAGTGGCGAATGAAGCGGTTGGGGTTGTAGGCGGTCGCCGGGGCCGGGCCCAGGTAGAAGTCCCAGTCGAGCTCGGCGGGCGGGTCGCCATCGGGCGGGCTGCCGAACCCGGGGTAGAAGTAGTCGTAGTCCCAGACCTTGACCTCGGAGATCTCTCCCAGCCGCCCCGACCGGATGATCTCGGCGGCCCGCTGGTAATGCTCCCAGCTCCGCTGCTGGGTGCCGAACTGGACGATGCGCCCCGTCTCCTGGGCTACCTTCACGGCGGCGCGGCCTTCGCCGATGCTCGTCCCCAGCGGCTTCTCCAGGTAGACGTCCTTGCCCGCACGGCAGGCGTGGATCGTGGGCAGCACGTGCCAATGGCCCGTGGTGGCCACGATCACTGCATCGACGTGCTCGTTCTCCAGCAGCTTGCGGAAGTCGCCGTAGGCCGCCACCTTCTCGCCCCCCGCCTCGTTGCGGGCCTGGGCCAGACGCTCCCGGTGCACGTCGCAGACGGCGACCATGCGGACCCCCGGCACCTCGAGGTGCCGCCGCATCACGTGCCGCCCCTGCCCCCCGCAGCCGATCAGACCGATGCCGATGGTCTCGTTGGGGCCCGGCTGGCGGGAAGCCCCCGCCGCATAGGGGGCGCCGCCGGCGAAGGCCGTCGCCGTACCGGCCGCCGCGGTCCCCAGGAAGCTGCGTCGTGTGGTGGTCATCGTCCAATTCTCCCGGAACGTGATCTCGATAGAAGGCAGGCGCCCGACGGACCCATTCTGCGCTAGCGCCCTGGCGCCCGTCAATGCGCCGACGCGCCGGCATGCGGTTTCCGCATGGCGATGCCCCTGGGCAACGCTGCGTTGCTTCCGGGCGACAGCCGCCCGCCCGGCCGCCACGGGAAGCGACGCAGCGGCCGGCGGCGAAAACCCTCGGTCATTCCAGGCTTTGTCGCCTCTGCGGCCCTCATCGCCGAGCAGGCAGGTTCCGCCGCGGCGCGCCGATTGCTTCCCATCGTCCCGGCGACGTTTTTCCTTTGCTGAGGCATTCCTCCCCCTCCGAGAATCCCATCGATGACCGCACTCCCGGATCGTTCCGTCCTGCCGGTCTACCCCGCTCCCGATCACTGCCCTGCTGCCGAGACCGACGACTTTTCCATCCCAACGGTTGTCCGGCCTCCGGAAGCATGGGGTCGATTGGCCGAAGAACCAACCTACCCGTCTTCCGAAGACGAGCTGGCGACCGTGCCTTGCCGGCCTGCGGTGTCGCCGGCCGAGGCCCGCTGGGCCGCCGGCCTCGACCTGGTCGCTCCCGCCGGCAACCGCTCCCCCGCCTACCTCCGCGCCAAGCGGCTCTGCGACTTCGTCGGGGCGACGGTCCTCTTGCTGATCCTCGGTCCGCTCCTCCTCGCGGTCTGGCTGATCCTCTGCTTCACGACCCGCGGAAAACCCGTTTTCCGCCAGGAGCGGATCGGCTACCTGGGCCGCCCCTTCACGATGTACAAGTTCCGCACGATGCTCGACGGTGCAGAGGCCATGAAGCACCTCGTCGAGAACGAGCAAGGGGGGCCGGTCTTCAAGAACCGCCGCGATCCCCGCGTCACCCGCCTCGGCCGCATCCTCCGCAGCACGAGCATCGACGAGATGCCCCAGCTCTTCAACGTCCTTGCCGGCCATATGGCACTGGTGGGGCCACGGCCGCCCGTCCGGCAGGAGGTGCTCCACTACACGTCCGCGCAGCTCCGCCGCCTCGCCGTCCAGCCGGGCCTGACCTGCCTCTGGCAGGTGAGCGGGCGATCGGAAGTCGGCTTCGACAAATGGGTCCATATGGACCTCTGGTACGTGCGCCACCAGTGTCTCTGGACCGACCTCAAACTGCTGGCCAAGACTCCCTGGACCGTTCTCACCGGCCGCGGGGCCTACTGACCGGCGGCAAACGCCCTCGTCCGTTGAGGGGCGGCCGGTTGGCGTACCGAGGCCTGCCGCAATGCCGGAGGCGTCGGGGAGTTTCGCAGGTAGCGGGCGGGCCGGTCTGTCGTCCGGGCGAACTCTCGAGCGGGGAGCGACGCTGGGCCGTCTCGTCCTCGGTGCCGGCGGCGGTTATCCTGGAAGAGATGAGCACCGGTTCCAGTCAAGGCACGGTCTTCGCGCGCGTCGAGCCGCTCCCGGCGATCCGTTGGCGGGTCTGGCCGCTTAAGGATCGTCCTTGGGCCTCCGCGCTGGTCATTGCGGGGCTTGCCGCCCTGGCGGCCTTCGTCCACTGGTCGACCGCGGCGGTACACCTCGCCTTGTTTGCCGCCGTCGTGGCGGCCTTGGGCCTCTGCCGGTTCTTCCTTCCCACCCAATACGAGCTCAGCGTGGAGGGGGTCGCCCAGCAGGTGGCCGGGCGGCGCCGGCGCATCCCCTGGCACGCGGTCGGCCGCTACGAGGTCTTCGCCGACGGCGTCATGCTCCTCCCGGCGCCGGACCCCCGACCCCTCGACGCTTTCCAGGGCGTGTTCCTCCCCTGGATCGACCGCCGCGAGGAAGTGCTCGATCAGGTCCACCACTACCTCGGGGAAGCGGCGGATCCGCCTCGAGACGGGCCCGCACCGTAACGGGTGCGCGCCGGCGAGTGCCCGCGAGCCCGCTGCCAGGCGCACTACTCGACCGGCCCGAGGGGAAGGGCAACGCGGCGCATCGAGCCGACCCCCAACGGGCAGGTGCTGCTGTGGCCGATAACGGCGTCGTCGCGGTGCGTGCCTGCCGCTACCTCGCCCACCTCGTTGGCGAAGATGCTCCGCACCACCTCGTCGGCGGCGCAGGTGGACAAGGTGACGACGCGCCCGTCTTCGAAGAGGACATTGAGGAACTTGCCGCCGTGATTGGCGCTGCCGCGGTAGTTCAACTCCGGGCTGGGGGCATCGGCCATGATGGCGAAGTGGCTGCGGAACGAATTCCGAGTGGGCCGGTAGCTGCCGCCCTCGAAGTAGCCCAGATTATAGCCGTAGCTGCCGCCCATGCGGTCGAGCAACTCCTCGAGCCTGCGCCCCGAGGCGGAAACGACCTCACTCAACGAGGGCATGGCGAACTCGCCTTCGCGCGAGAGGGGAGAGTCGGGACAGACGACGCGGTGGGGCTCGGAGAGGTAGCCGTCGGCGAAGAGCTTGGGGGCGTAGATGCCGGCGGCCGCAAGCTTTCCCTCCACGGGAACGGGGGGGAAATAGTTGTTATGTAGGTCGCTGTACTGGGAGAGGGAGACGCCCAGGAGCCGGAGATTGTTGGTACAGCCCCTGAGCCGCGCCTGCATGCGGCTGCTGTGAATGGCCGGCACCACAAGCAGCGCCAGGGCCAGCATCACGCCGACGGTGACCGCTGCGTCCAGCCAACGGGAGGTCGAATGCCCGACGGCCGGCATCGGCTGCGGGCGGAGCGAGGCCGCCTGCGATCGCCTCGCCCCGTTCTTGCTCCTCGCCCGGGGCGCCGCCTGGTCCTGCCCCGCGGCGCGAGCTACCGTGCGGCACGTGGCATCGGCCAAATGAGGCGGCGGTGTGGTCTCTCCCCGGGAAGGCTCTAGGAGCTGCAGCCGCGCCTTCAGGCGGACGAGCACTTCGCGGAGCTGCGGATTCTCGGCGACTTGCTCCTCGACCCATTCCTGCTCGCTTTCGTCCAGCGCACCGAGCAGATAGCCCAGCAGAAGACGGTCAACGGGCTCACTCATGGGAGGGATCGTGGGTGGGGGTTAGCGCTGCGGTCAGGCGGAGGATGGCCGTATGCAGGCGGCTCTTTACGGTGCCCACGGGAATCGCCAACACCTGCGCCGCCTCGCGGTACTTGATTCCCTGATAATAGACCAGGAGCACCACCTGGCGAAGCGGCTCGGGGAGGGCGTCCACGGCCTTCCGGACCCGCTGTTCCTCTTCGTTGTCCTCCAGCCGCTCGAGCGGGTGGCGGAAACCCTCATCCGATAGCGACCTCCCCGGAGGGCCCGCTTCCCACCCCTCGCCGCCCCGGACGTTCAGGCTGGGAATACGGTGCCGGCGGCTGCGGCGCTGGGCGTCGATGGCCTGGTTCGTGGCCACCGTGTAAAGCCAGGGACGGACCTTCCGCGAGGCATCGAACTGCGCACACTTCAAATGGACCTGGAGGAAGGTCATCTGAAAGGCGTCCTCCGCCATCTGGGCATCGCCCAGATAGCGCCGAAGGTAGCTGTAAAGCTCCCGCTCGTAGCGCTCGACAAGGCAGCGAAACGCCTCCCGATCACCCGCCTCGCGGTAGGCGAGGAGGAGTGCCTCGTCGGTACGCTCGGCTAGCGGGACCTCGTGGTCGAAACTGACTTGTGTCCGCTCGATCGTGCTTCTCATACCGGTACGTGATCCTTGGCCGATTAGTTCGGCTCCCGCTCGGCAGCAAGTTGGGTGTACTGGTCGCCAGGTGAGAACTGCCCTCAGGGGACCGTTCCTTTCCGGATTATTCTACCAGACCCATCTCATTTGTCCGCGCAAAAGCGAAAACGAATCGGCAAAAACCCTCAATAGGGGGGTGGGGGAAGCTGGGCACGGGATACCGTCCCGTCGCCACCGATCCATGAGCAAAACACGTGCCTCTTCCGCCGTCCAAGCCGCATTGTCCGCTCAGCCGAGCCGCCGAGACCGCAGGGTTTTTCGCAAATGCTTTTTCAGCAGCAACTTGCGTCGATTGTTGCGGTTTGCACGCTGGGAGGGGCGGGCCGCGGCCCGCCGCGCGCCTGCGACGCATCGACACGCATTTCGAGACAACGGTTACAACTTGAGCGAATCTCGGCTGTCACTTTCGGCAGGTAGACCGCGGCCTGGCGGTGCCCTAACAGGCCGTTACCGAATGGACCGAAAGTAGGGTTTGCGTGGGGCGTGCCCAGACGCTTACCGGGGGGCGGGAAGCGGTTCCAGCGGAGGCGTCTCCGCTCCAGGCAGGGCCGGCTCCCGCAAAGGCACGGCGCCTTCTGGGGGTGCCGGCCGGGGTTCCCGGATATCCGGCGGTGCCAACCGCAGTCTTCCCGCTCGGGGCGGTGCCCGGCGGGGTTCTCGGGCCTCGGGCGGCGCCGGCCAAGGCCGGTGCGCCCCCCACGGCGCCGGTTCGAGGCACGGCGCTTCGCCGAGCGGTGGACCCGGCGGGCAGGTTTCTTCGCATTCACACCAATCCTCGTACCACAACTCGCCTCCCCGCGCAACCAGCGGTGCTCCCCAAGGCCATGCCCGCACGGAGATACCTCCCGGCTCCGTCCCCGGAGCCTGATAGACGTCCTGGCAGAAGTCGACCTTGTCGACATAGTACGAACCACCGGTGTAGGCCACGAAGGGCTTGGAGACGCCCGCGAAGGCGTAGCTCTGGTTGAGTGAGCCGATCGCCTGGCCCACGTCGACCAACTCCTGGACGACCTGGTTGCGGAGCACGGTCAAGCCCACGGTCATACCGATGACCACCACCGTGGCAACCAGCACGAGCTCGGCAGAAATGACAAATCCGGCTTCGTCGGAACGTATGTTGCGTAGAAGGTTCATCGCGGTTGACCTTTTGGAGGGAAAGAGGGGATCGCAGCAGCAGAAAGGGGCATCGTGGGCCTCGGTCTCGCGTATCGGCGGGGGAAGGTGTGCAGGCGGGCGAGTGGCATGCAGCGCCGTTAACCCTCTTGGCAATGGCAGGAGATGGCCTGTCTGAAAAAGCGACATCATGGCATTCCTCGTCTCCGGTTGTCTCGGCCACCCTTTGGCAAAAGGAAATCGAGGAAACGGAAAGGGCAAGGAGAGGGGAACGGGTGCGGTCGTTCACGCCTCTTCTCCTCCCCGTGCACCGTGCCCCCAATCGACGTCGGTTACCGGGCGACCGATCTCGGGACCGATCTCGGGGAAGTCGCTTTCGACCCGGATGGCCTCAGCGAAATAGTCGCTGACCAGGGCCGTGCAGACGGCGGCGACGATGTCGAGGATCTCCCGATCGCCGAGGCCGGCGGTGCGGAGGCGCGTCCAATCCCCGTCGGTCAGGTGGCCCCGTTTGTCGACCAGGGCGCAGGCGAAGCGGAGGACGGCCTGCCTTCGGCCGCTGGCGGAGTGTCCCTGGCGGGCGTCGGCGATCTCTTCCTCGCTCAGTCCCACGGCTCGCCCAAAGGCCGCGTGCCTGGCGACCGAATAGGTGGAGCGATTCCGCTCGGCCACTGCCAGGGCGATCTGCTCGCGGAGCTTGGCCGGCAAAACGCTCCGTTCCAGCGCGCCCTCAAGGCCGAGAAAACCCTCGAGCACCGTGGGCGATCGCGCCATGACCAGCAAGAGATTCGGGATCATCCCCAGGCGCGCCCGGACCCCGAGGAGCGCGTCGCGAGCCGCAGCGTCGCACACTTCCAGCTCGATCGGTTCTACCCTCGGCATCCGACTCCTCCACAGATCGGCGTAAACCACGAACGGCTGAAGGAACGCGCACCGGGGACGCAGGCTGAAACCTCACCAGTGGCGGCCCCTGTAGCGGTGTAGGTTGCGGGCTCTGCTCTCCGGCTGGGTGTTAAAGTGGGTCGACTGCACAGTATTGGTGGTTTGAGTTGCTTGGTTAATTTAAAGGGCTGGGCGCCGCGGCGCGTCCAGGTTTCGTCCGCGGCGCCCAGCTTCCGTAACACCCTTGGGTATCGCAAAGGCCCCCAGGTCGGCCTCCCTTTACATTTGCGGGATACTGCCGAACTGAAGAATCGCTTGGTATGGGCGATAGCGGGAGCAAAAATCGTGCCGAACCTGCGTTGCAGGTTCTAAGCCGAATATCCACAAACACTTGCTGCCGATTCGCCTGCCGCGCCGCCGGACCACGAGATCTCGTGGGTCACGAAGGGCCGTTGAAAAGACACGCAGGATCGTTAAAATGCGTGCGCTGCTGAGACTGTTTGGTTTGATGGGTACTAGGCAGGATGCGAGGCATGGGGTCCATGTCTGATCGCGAATCCGTGGACGAAGCCTTCGAGACGCTCCACGCGCTCTTGACCAAGGCGGTCGAAGAGACTTCGACCGACGAGGTCCTCCGCGCCCTGGCTTACACTTTGGCCCGTCGCCAGCCCCCGGCGAAAGACGGTCGTCGCGACGGCGCCGAGGCAGTCCGGCCAAGCCGGGCAGGGGTGCCCGGCCCAACGGCTGAAGCGTCCCGCAACGACATCCGGCCGGAGGGGGCCGAACGTTTCGCCATGGGTGAGATCATCGGGCAGAGCGCCGTGATCAGGAATCTCGCCAGACAGGTCGAGCTCGTGGCCCCCACCGACGCCAGTACGCTCGTTCTAGGGGAGTCGGGGACGGGCAAGGAGTTGGTGGCCCGCGAGATCCATCGCCGGAGCTCCCGGAGCGGTCGGCGGCTGGTCAAGGTCAATTGCGTGAGCGTTCCGCGGGATCTCTATGAAAGCGAGTTCTTCGGCCATGTCCGGGGGGCCTTCACCGGTGCCCTCAAAGACCGTGCGGGCCGCTTCGAGCTGGCCGACGGCGGTACCCTGTTCCTCGACGAAGTGGGCGAGATCCCCTTTCCACTGCAGGGCAAACTCCTCCGTGTCCTGCAGGAGGGGGAGTTCGAGCGGGTCGGGGAAGAGGTAACCCGGCGGGTCGACGTTCGCATCGTCTCCGCCACGAATCGCGACCTCAAGGCGGAACTCGAAGCGGGACGCTTCCGCAGAGATCTCTTCTACCGGCTGGCGGTCTTTCCCATCGAGGTGGCGCCGCTGCGACAGCGGAAGGAAGACATCCCCCTCCTCGCGGAGTATTTCTTGGAACGGGCGGCCGCGGAGCTCAATCGTTCCGGTCCTCGCCTGACGCACGCGAACATCATCCGCCTCCAGCAGTACGACTGGCCGGGCAATATCCGCGAGCTGCGGAATGTGATCGAGCGGGCCGTGATCACCTCGCGAGGGGATGTGCTCCACTTCGACCTCCCGCATCACACTGCTCACCCCGCCGAAGCCGGCGGCTCGAACAGTCCGCTTTCCGGCCGCGGCCCCGTGCTTCCCGACGCCGAGGTCGTCCGGCTGCGGCGCGAAAACACCCTGGCCGCGCTCGAGGAGGCGAGGTGGAAGATCTACGGTCCCGGAGGGGCAGCCGAACTCCTGGGGCTGCCGCCCACCACGCTGCTCTCGCGGATCAAGCGACTGGGAATCGAAAAGCCCCGTCGGCCGGGTCAACCACGTTGAGCGGGCGACGGGTCGTCGAGGGCTTCCGTTCCGCCCAACTCCACGAACACGAAGTGGTGGTCGCGGATCGCGGGGCGTTCCTAGCCCGCCTGGAATCCGCAGACCGCCGGTGTGGAGGAGACGCCGGCTTGCGCGCGGTTGGGCCAACTGTCCCGCCAGTCGAGGCGAACAAGCCGTTGCGGTCGGGGCCCTACCGGCTTAAGCTGTCTCCTTCCAGGGGGGGGCTTCCGCGGTCTCGCTCCAGGTTCGCCCGTACCGTCCAATCTTTTCAGGGAGCAGAATCCATGGGGAGCCGAGACCGGCTGAGTATCTCGACGGGGACTGTGGCCAGCCATCTTTGGGCACTGGTCGTCGTCGCTGCCGTGGCGGGGGGGCGGAACCGAGGTTGGGTCTATCGTCTGTCCACGGAGGCGGAGTGGGAGTACGCGTGCCGAGCGGGTACGACAACCGCGTTTCACTTTGGGAACGTATCGGACGGCAGCCAGGCGAACTGCAATGGCGAGTTTCCGTACGGCACGGAGCAGAAGGGGGATATCTGCGACGGCCCACCACCGTCGGTTCGTACGCAGCGAACGGCTTCGGCATGCACTGAGGATCTCCGATGACGAGCTGGACCGAAGCCGATTTCGAACGACTCTGCTGGCACGACTGCCGCGTCCACGGCTTCTTTCTGGTGGAGCGCCCTTATGGATGCGCCGACATCATCCTCGACCTGGACTTCATCAGTGCCTGGGAGGAATCCGAGGACCGCTCCCTCCGTTTCCGGGTCGCCGCCGCAACGTTGGTCTTTCACGATGCATTTGGCCTCGTCCTCCGTCTCGACTACGCTACTCCTGGCGCCGGAATGGTTCCCTTTTCCATCGAAGGCATTCACCGGGAACCCATTGCTGCCGATGCTCAGCCACCTCGATTCCGTTATGCCATACCCATCAACTGGCCGGACGGCTCGATCACCTTCGAGGGCTATCGCTTCACACAGACCTTACGCGCCGAGCCTATGACAACCAGCAGTCGACTCCTGGAACCCCATCAGAGACCAGCCCTGTTCGGTAAGGGCTAGCGGACCGGCGTTGGCCGGGGCGGGAGGTTGGGAAAAGGGGGGCACTCCCTCTCGATTCGGGAGAGGGCGATGCTGGAGTATTCATCGCGGCGAAGCGGAGCTTCGCGGACTGGCGTTCCCAAGCTGGAGCTTGGGAACGAGGGGGAGGCAATTGCCGTTGGCAGCCCGCGCGCGTAGACTTCCTCGAACAGGCGTGGTGCCAAGTCGCTCTCTTGTCCCGGAAAGGGCCCGCGATGCGTGGAGGGTTCTCGTTAATAACTCTGGCTTGTCTCGCCTTCTCTGCCGGGTGCGATCGGGCGTCGGTCTTGTCCGCTGCGTCGCCGGAGGGGCTGGAAAGAACCGGGAGTACGTCCATGGAGACCGTGCGTGTTCGGCTCATCGGCGCCGACGGCGAGCTCACGCCGCCGGTCGATTCGCCCAAAGTGGTCCTCTCCGACGATGAGTGGCGGGAGCGGCTCACGCCCGAGCAATACCGCATCACCCGCGATTCGGGTACGGAGCGTCCCTTCTGCGGCACCCTCCTCGACAACAAGGAGGCGGGGCTCTATGCCTGCATCTGCTGCGACCTGCCCCTCTTCTCCTCGGGTCACAAGTACGACTCGGGTACCGGCTGGCCCAGCTTCTTCCGGCCCATCGCTGCGGAGAACCTCCGCGGGGAGGCCGACTACAGCCACGGCATGAGGCGTACCGAGATCCTCTGCACCCGCTGCGACGCCCACCTGGGCCACGTCTTCAACGACGGCCCACCCCCCACCGGCCGCCGCTACTGCCTTAATTCCGAGGCCCTCCGCTTCGTCGCCGTGGCAGACCTGGCCGAGCTGGCCGAGGAGCCGCTGGCGGCAATGCAGCGGGCCGAGCTCGTGCTCGCCGGGGGGTGCTTCTGGTGCGTGGAGGCGGTCTTCCGCCAGCTCGATGGTGTGCTCGACGTCACCAGCGGGTATGCCGGCGGGTCCGCCGAGACGGCCCGCTATGAAGCCGTGTCGACCGGCCGGACGGACCATGCCGAAGCGGTGCGGATCGTGTACGACCCGGCGCGGATCGACGTCGAGCAGTTGCTCGAGGTCCACTTCGCCACCCACGACCCCACGACGCGCAACCGCCAGGGGAACGACGTGGGCCCCCAATACCGCTCGGCGATCTTCTATCGCAACGAGGAGGAACGCCGCCGCGCCCAGGCCTTCCTGGCACGGCTCGAAGAGGCGAACGCCTTCCCGCGGCCCATCGTGACCACGTTGGAGCCGCTCACCGAGTTCTTCCGCGCGGAAGAGAAACACCAGGACTTCGTCGCCTGCAACCCTTACCAGCCCTACGTCCAGGCGGTGGCCCTGCCGAAGGTCCGGAAGGTTCGCGAGAAGTTCGGCGATCTGCTCAAGCCGCCGAGCGAGGCGGCCTCGGACTTCGGCAGGTAGCGAGGAGCGGTGGAGCCGGCGCTGGAGGGGGGAATCCCGCCGCGCCGCCCTGGCAACGCTCTCTGCCCGTGGTGCGCGCGATTCCTACACGTTCCCCTCCAGGGTGAGGCGGCTGAGGCGGGCGAAGGCCTTCATGCGGCGGGCGGTGCTGCGGTCGGCGGCGTAGAGGATCGGATGGGGTCCGCGGTAGATGTCGCAGACGTCGGCTACGCCGTCGACGTCCATGAGGAAGCGCGTGGCGCAGCCGCCCGTCGGGGGCGAGGCGGGCGAGGAGATCACCCGGCCCGTCCAGCAGGAGAGCGCGTCCTCGCTGCTCTGGTATTTCGCCAGGAGCACCGGCTCGCCGGGTGTCCACTTCACGTCGAGGGCGGCGGTCTTCGGCAACTGGTGGAAGAAGGGCCGCACGGCGAACTCCTGGTCGGGCCCCTCGGGGCCGTGGAGCTTCCAGGCGCAGGTGCAGTGGGCGCCGAAATAGCGGTTCTCGCTGGTGTCGAACTCGGGGTTGTGCTGGAAGCCCGCCCGCTCGAAGAGCCAGCGGCCGAGCATGAGCGTCAGCGTGGCGTTCAGATCGTTCTCGCAGCCGCAGGGGACGAGGTTGCCGTTGTTCAGGGCGAAGCTGATGCACGGTTTGCGGTGCTTGAGGAAGAGGCACTCGATGGTGATGGCGTCGGCCCCGTAACGCGCCATGATCTCCTCCACGGCGCGGTGCGCGCGGAAGCCCTCGACGAAGTACTCGTCGGCGACGGCGGTCACCGAGGTGGCCCGCTCCTTGAAGGCCATGGCCTCGGCGGCCAGGGCGTCGGTCGCCTCCACGGCGTCGAAGAGGGTGTTGAACTCCTCGGCGGGCACACCCACGACCTCGATCCCCAGCCGCTGCTCGACGTCTTCGACCCGCTCCGTCACCCGCCCGGAAACGCGGAGCAGCCGGCTCTGGGCGAGCATCTTGCGGGCGTGGACCGCCCTGAGGCCCCGCTCGATTTCGTCCCAATTCTCGATGGAGTGGATGTAGTAGAGCCCCTCGGCCGTCCGCAGGTACTCGGGCGGCAACTGGTGGTTCGAACCGACCGGCTGGTAGACGATGGCCGCCGGCGCCGACTCCGTCGCCATTTCGTAGGACCAGCGGGCGAATGTGTTCCAGAAGTTGACCACGAGCACGGCATCCGGCCCTTGGGCTTGGGCCCGCTCGATGAACTCGCGGACGTGTGCCTCGCGGTAGATCGGCCGGGGAGCGAACTCGACCTCGACACCCACCTTGCCGGCGATGGCCCGGATCTGCTCGGTGAAGGTCCGCTCCTGGGCCTCGGGCTCGAACTGGTTGCCCGGCCAGGTGAACCAGTGGTGGACCCGCCAGGAGTCTTCCATGCGGCCCTCGTTGACCACGTCGGCCGGCGGATACATGAAGGCCGCGAGGATCCGCGCGGGCTGCTTGGCGCGCGGCGCCAGGATCGGTTCGTTTGCGGCCGACGCGCCGGCGAGCCGCGCCGAGAGCATCCCCGTCATTCCCAGAGCGCCGCTGGCAGCCAGAAAACCGCGGCGGTCCAGGGGCGATGAGCACGATTCGCACATGATGATTACCTGCTTGCACGGGTTCGGAACGACCGGCCCCGCACCCCGCCGGCGGACGATGCCCGTGCGGGAAAGACCGGGACTTCAGCGCAGAGTAACCTGAGCCGCTGGGGTGGGCAAGAGAGGACCGGTCGCCGTTGGCCCGCTCCAGGATCGATTCCCGTAATTGTTCATAGGGGACTGTCCCAATTTTCGCGGCCGTAGAAGATATACCTCGTGGATACGCTATTCAGCCGCGAAGATGGGACGGTCCCCTTCGGCCCGGCCGGCGGACGAGCGCTTCGAAATCCGCCGGGTCCGGCACGGTTCGATGCGGGACGCGATCATCCGGACTTGGTGACGGGACGCCTCGGGAGGGTTGCGGTACTCGTGGCCGCTCCCAAATCCCCTTTGTCGGGTGGGCTGCCTCGACGGCCCCGCTGAGAGGTGGAGCACCAGCGCCAGCCGGTCATGCAAACGATCCTCCGCGGCAGCCCCCCCTTCTGGTATCAAGGTTGGCCAATCCGGGTCCGCAAATGCCCTACAGCGCTCCTGAGCGGAAAAACCAAGGTTGACGGCGTACAAACGAAAGCTACAATGGCGTTCGCTTGTACGTTTAGGTGACGGGGTACCTCCCATGCGATCTTGAGCTGCTTCCTCCCATGACGACGCAACGTCCGCCCCTCTCACGTGCCGAGTTGGAGATGGCACGCATCGTCTGGGACCTGGGCGAGGCGACCGTGCGGCAGGTCTTCGAACGCCTGCCTGCCGAGCGGGAACTCGATTTCAAGACCGTGCAGACCTACCTTCGCCGCCTGGAGGCGAAAGGGTACCTCCGCACCCACCGCGAGGGCAGGAGCAAGGTCTATCGCCCCCGCGTGCAGCCCGACCAGGTGGTCCGCGAGACGGTGAGCGACTTCGTCGACCGCCTCTTCGACGGCGAGCTCCTCCCGCTCGTCCAGCACCTGGTCGAAGACCGCGGCATCGAAGAGGACGAGATCCGGCAGCTCCGCGCGCTGCTGGACCGACTGGAGGCAGAACATGAGTCTCGACGCCAGTGAACTGACCCGGCTCGCCCTGAGCCAGCTCTGGCAGGTGACTGTGGGACTCGCCTGCCGCCCGGCGGCGTATGCCCGCTGCCTGCTCGACGTGCTCGAGTCCCGGCAGCGAATGCGCCCCTTGGCAAGTTTTCCCGGCGTCCGCGCCGCCGACGTCACCGCCAGTCGACTGGAGCACATCATGCAAACCTCCCCCGCCTTTCACCACCGCACGCCCCGCTGGTCGTGGGCCGTGATCTTCCTGGCCGCGCTCCTCGTGCTCCCCGGTGCGGCGCCGGCCGATCCGCCGGAGCCAACCGGCGACGGCACTCCGCAGGTTACTCCCGCCCAGGCGGAGCAGGCGGCGGATGACACGGAGGGCGTTCCGGCCGCGGACGAAGTCGCCCCAGCGGCCGCCGGCGGACCACCACGTTACCGATTCGCGGCGGGAACGACGTACATCTACGACGTCTCGCTCTCCGCCACGCTGCCCGACGGCCGCGAGACCTGGTCGGGCCACGTCTATTACGAGGTCAAGGCGGCTGACGGCGACGGGCAGATGACCCTTTCCAACTGGGCCAACCTCGTGCGGCACAGCGAGCGGACGGCGCCGCCGACCGGCTTTCCACCCCGCATGGCGCGGCCCCCCATGGGACCACGCGCGGCGATGAGCGGGCCCAATTACAGCCTGCGCCGGGAGTTCGTCATCAACGCCACCGGCGCCGTCGTGCGGTACCACGGGGCCACCCGCTCGCAAAGGCCCATGGCCGCGGAAGGGGACGCCCAGTTGCCCTTCCTCTTGGGCGAGCTCGGCCGGCTGCTGCTCGATCGGCTTCCGCAGGAAGGCGAGACCACCTGGACCACCGAGAACCAGGTGAACATCACCGGCCGGACGGCCCAGTCGCCGGTTCCCTTTCTCGCTTCGGAGCGGCAGGTGCATCGGCCTGCCCAGGAGAGGGTCCGGTATACGCTCCGGGAGCCGGCTGCGGAGGCGGTGGCGATCGCCAAGGAGTACGTCCTGGCCACCGACGAGACGGTCGAAGGCAAGCCCGCGCTGGAACAGACCGGTTCGGGGGAGCTCACCTTCGACCTCGGCCGCGGCGTACCCCAGGCGCTGCGCATGGAATACACCATCGTCATCCGCGAGCCCCAGGTGGTGGTCACCGTGCCCGTCACCGTCTCGGCCGCGCTGCTCGACGAGGAGCAGGCCAGGCAGCTCCTCGCAGAGCGGCAAGCGCCCCTGTCTCCCGCGGAGGCCAGGGAACTCATCGAGGAGCGGCAAGCGGCGTTTGCAGCCGCGCGGGCCCGGCAGGAGGAGGTGTTGGCGGCCGCGGCGGCCGAGCCGGAGCCCCTGTCGGACGACGAGATCGACCGCGCCTTGGGCGACATCGCCGGCCGCGCACTCGGCCGGCCGCAGGCTGCCGCGCAGCGGCTGGCCCAGAGCGAACCGATCGATGCCCGCCGCGAGGAAGTGCTCGCGGCCGTGCGGCCGCTGATGTCCGACAGCAGCGGATTCGTGGCCCGTGAGGCGGTCAAGGCCGTGGGCGTGTGGGGGACCGACGACGACCTCCCCGCCCTGATCGCCCTGCTCCAGGACCGCAACGTCTTCACGCGCCGCGCCGCCATCGAGGCGCTGGGGAACTACGCCGACCCGCGGGCGGCCGAGGCCGTGGCCCAGGAGCTGGTACCCATGCAGTCGCGAGGCCAGGCGGGCGACGCCCTCCGCGCCATGGGGCCGGTCGCCGAGGCAGCCGTGCTCCCACTTGCCGACCACCGCGACTGGGGCGTCCAGCTCGAGGCGCTGAAGGTCCTGGCCGCGATCGGTACGGAAGCGAGCCTCGAGCCGCTCCAGGAGCTCACGGTTCGCCCGCAGAACCGCCTGGTCGAGCGCGAGCTCCGCAACACCCTCACCGCGATCGAGGCGCGCATCGGGAGTGAGAAGAATGGGGAGTGAAGTGGTGAGTGATGATGTGACGAGTGGGTGC
>SKOZ01000046.1 GCA_007119795.1 Planctomycetales bacterium
GTCTCCTCGCGGAAGGGAGGCCGGCCGGTAAGGAGTTCGTAGAGGATGGCCCCCAGGCTGTAGATGTCGCTGGCCGGGCCGATGTCGCCCTGGTGACCGGCGGCCTGTTCCGGGGCCATGTAGCTGGGCGTGCCCGCGATCACCCCCGAGGCCGTCAGCCGCGCGTCGCCGAGCACCAGCTTGGCCAGCGAGAAGTCGCTCACGAAGGGCTCGCCGTCGGCATCGAGGAGGATGTTCAGCGGCTTCAGGTCGCGGTGGAGGATGCCCTCCTGGTGGAGGTGCGCCACGGCGCGGGCCACCGTGGCCATCAGCCGCGCCGCCTCGAGCGGCGAGGGCGGGTCGGCGGCGATCCGTTCCGCCAGGCTGTTCCCCTCGATGAGCTCCATTGCCAGGAACTGCCGCCCCAGGCACTCGCCGACTTCGTGGACCTGGACGACGTTGGGGTGCCTGACGCGGGCGGCCGCCTTGGCCTCCTGGCGGAAGCGGGCGATCTGCTCGTCGCCGGAGAGGTGGCTGGGAAGGATCATCTTCACGGCCACCATGCGGTCCAGCGACTTCTGGCGGGCCTTGTAGACGACGCCCATTCCCCCACGGCCGACCTCCTCGATCAACTCGTAGCCACCGAAGTCGAAGGGGAGGCCCGAGGCGGCGTCGCAGGCGGCGATCGTCGCCGGGGGGACCGTAGTGGCCGGTGCGTCCGGGGCCGCGGCGGCAATCCCCTCCAGGGCGTCGAGGCAGGGGAGCACATCGGCCAGCTCGGGGTGCATCGCGATGAGGGCTTCGCGGTCCGGGCGGCGACCCTCCTGGAGGTCGGCCAGGTAGCGGTCGAGAACCTCGACCAGGGCGGGATCGTCGGGCCGGGGGGGAGACGGGCCTTCGGTCACGTCGGACTCCTTGCAGATCGACTCCGGCGGGCGGGTCCCGGTGGGTCCACCCTACTCGGCTCCCAGCGCTTCCTGGAGCTTCTTGAGCGCCCGCATCCAGAGCATCTGCACCGCGGGGCGGGAGCGGCCCATCCGCTCGGCCACCTCGTTGAAGGAGAGCCGCTGCAGGTTGCGGAGCACGATGACCTCCTGGTGGTCGGGCGCGAGCTGCTCCAGGGCGGCGGCCACGCGGAGTTCCTCGTCGAAGCGGGCCAACTGCCGGCTGGGCGACTCGTCGCGCGCCGCCGGCTCGGCCACGCCCAGGAAGGCCGTGCTCTCATCCCCGTGGCGGATGGGGACCTCGCGCTGCGCCTGCCGTTTCGCCGTGCCCCGGTAGTGCCGCACGCAATCGCCCACGTTGTGAGTGAGGATCCGCTTCAGCCAGGCCAGCCACTCCCCCTCCGAGTCTCCCTGGAAGCGGATGAAGTCGCGGTGGGCCTCGAGCATCGTCTGCTGGACCAGGTCCGAGGCATCGACCTTGGCCCTCAGCGCGGTCTCCAACTGCGCCCGGGCGACGAACCCCAAATAGCTGCGGCACAGGCCGAAGAGCTCCTCCCGGGAGCGGGCGTCGCCCTCGCGTGCCTGCCGGATGAGCATGGTGACGTTTGCCGATTCGTCCCCGGACATCGCGATCCTTTTCGCGCTCTTTCCCGTGCGGCGCGGTAGCCGCGCGCCGTCCCGGCCGCGGCGCACCGGTGCGCCGCCGGCTCCGCTCGATTCTATCTCGCCGATGGACGAGGGGGAATCCGGTGACCGCGTTGCCCGGCGCCGCCGGGCAGGCTAGCATAGAATCCGCGCCGCGCCGCGTACGGCGGGGGGAGCCGTTGGCCCCCCCCGCGTCCCGAGCAACTCCCGGGGGGACTTCGGCCCTTCCGGAATTGCAAGCCGTGCCGCTCCCCGTTCGATCCCCCGAACTGCCGAGGATTCGACCATGAACCGCGGAAATGCCCTCACGATCCCCTTCGTCGTCCTCGCCGCCGCGCTCCTCCCGGCCGCCGTTGCGGCCGCTGAGGAGGCGCCCATCGTCATCAACTACGACGAGGACCAGGTCCCCGACTACACCCTGCCCGACCCCCTGGTGATGGAGGACGGCACGCCGGTCGAAGACGCCGAGACCTGGCAGTCGCAGCGCCGGCCGGAGGTCCTCCGCCTCTTCGAGACCTATGTCTACGGCCGCACCCCCGAGCCGCAGTACGTCCGCTTCGAGGTCTTCGACGAGGCCGACGACGCCCTGGGCGGCAAGGCGACCCGCAAGCAGGTCCGCGCCCACTTCGTCGAGGACGGCGGCGAGGACGCCCCCACGATGGACATCCTCATCTACCTGCCCAACGACGCCGAGCGGCCCGTGCCGGTCTTCGTGGGGCTCAACTTCTACGGCAACCATTCGATCCACGAAGACCCGGCGATTCTCCTCTCCGAGAGGTGGATGCGCCCCAGCGACGCCTTCGGCGTCGTCGACAACCGGGCCACGGAGGACTCGCGAGGGACGGGCGCGGGCCGCTGGCCGGTCGAGCAGATCCTCGCCCGCGGCTACGGAGTGGCGACCATCTACTGCGGCGACCTCTCGCCCGACACGGCCGAGCTCTTCGACCAGGGGGTGATCCGCCTCTACTACCGCGAGGGACAGACGGCTCCCGAAGCCGACGAGTGGCGGACCATCGGCGCCTGGGCCTTCGGGCTTTCCCGGGCCGTCGACTACTTCGAGATCGACGAGGAGATCGACCACGCGCGCGTCGCCGTCATGGGGCACTCGCGGCTGGGGAAGACCTCGCTCTGGGCCGGCGCCCAGGACGAGCGCTTCGCCCTGGTGATCTCCAACAACTCCGGCTGCGGCGGGGCCGCCCTGAGCCGGCGCCGCTTCGGCGAGACGGTCCGCCGCATCAACACCTCGTTCCCCCACTGGTTCTGCGACAACTTCGACCAGTTCAACGACCGCGAAGACGAGCTGCCCGTCGACCAGCACATGCTCATCGCCCTGATGGCACCGCGGCCCGTCTACGTGGCCAGCGCCGAAGAGGATCGATGGGCCGACCCCCGCGGCGAGTTCCTGGCCGCCTTGGGGGCCGACTCGGTATACCGCCTCCTGGGGACCGACGGCATGGCTGTCGACGAGATGCCGGGGATCGAGGAACCGGTTATGAGCACCATCGGCTACCACATCCGCTCCGGCCGCCACGATGTGACCGATTACGATTGGCACCGCTATATGGACTTCGCCGACAAGCACGTCCGCCCCTAGCGGCGGGCGATGAGCCGGCGGATCCGCTGCGGGTCGAGCTCGTCGAGCCGCTCGACGAGGAGGTCGGCGGCGGCCAGCTCGTCGCGGGTCCGCCCCGTGCTCACCAGGCCGATCGACGCCATGCCGGCCGCCCGCGCGGCGGCCACGCCCTGCGGCGCATCCTCGACGACGGCGCAGCGGGCCGGCGGCACGCCGAGCCGCTCGGCGGCGAGGAGGAAGACCTGCGGGTCGGGCTTGCCGCGGGTGACGTCGTTACCCGTGATCGCCGCGTCGAAGAGCCGCTCGGCCGGGAGCTGCTCGATCACCACCGCCACGTTCTCCGGCGGCCCCGAGGAGCCGATCGCCAGGAGGAACCCGTCGGCCTTGAGCGCCTCGAGCAGTTCACAGGCGCCCGGCATGGCGGGGAAATCTCGGCGGATGATTTCACGGTAGGCCTCTTCCTTGCGCGCGTCGACGGCGGCGATTCCCGCCTCGTCGAGCCCGGCATCGGTCCAGGTCGAGGCGATGATCTCGCGGGTGGTCCGCCCGAAGGTGGCGGCGAACTCCTCCTCGCTCACGTCCCGCCCCAGCTCGGAGGCGGCCACCCGCCAGCTTTCGTAATGGGCGCGATAGGAATCGACGAGCACGCCGTCCATGTCGAAGATCACCGCGGGCCGTTCCATGAGGGGCTCCTTAGGGGTTTTCGTACTCGCCCAGCTCGGCGACCAGGTCGATGTAGGTCGCCATGTCCAGCACGCTCAGCGTCTGCACCGCCCGCAGGTTGACGAGCTGGCGGGTCCAGGTCTCGGGATCGCCGGCCACCTCGGCGAGGACGGCACGGGCCCGGCCGACCGGATCGTCTTCGGGCTCGTCTTGCGGGGCCTCGGGACTACGGCAGGTGGCACTGCGGCTGAGGCACCGGACCGCCTCGAGCAGGGGGCCGCGGCGGTGGCAGACCAGCCACGTGCCCCGCCGCCGCCGCCGATCGTCGATGTCGGCAAACGCCGGTTGGGCGAAGACCCTCCGCAGCCGGCTCCCGTAGAGCGCGCGGGTGCAGAGGGTGACCAGCCAGCCGCTCAGTCTCCCCTGGGCGGGGCTGCCGTCGGCCGCCTGGACCTCCGCCAGGGCCCGTTCCAGCCGGTAGGTCGCCTCGAGCACGCGGCGTGCCTGGCGGTAGTCGATCACGTAGGCGATGGCCGCCGCCCGCAGCGCCTCGGGCTTCAGGCTGCCCAGTCGGAGGCGGCCCAGCCAGAGGCGGAACTGGAGGACCTGCTGTTGGCGCTGGCGCTCGGCGCTGCGGAACTCCTCGAAGACCGCCGGATCGGCGTCGGCCAGGGCCAGGTCGCGCTCCACGCAGGGAACGCTCGCCGCGCGCACGTCGACGGGGACGCCCGGGATATGGACGCCGAGATACTCGGGGTCGAACTCGGCCCGCATCCGCAGGCACTCCATGAACAGCGGCTTGCGCATGCGATGGATCTTCCGCACGGCGACGGCGAAGGGGTCGGCCTCGTGGAGCACCACGAGCTCGCCGGCGGTGGGATTGACGACGTCGCGGACCACGGCCGCCAGCTTCCCCAGGGCCTGCCAGGCCAGTCGCGCCGTCAGCCACGCCAGCTTGAAGGGGACGAGGAGCACGCGGCCCCCCTCCATGTGGCGCTGGTACAGGGCTAGAGGATTGATGGTCCGCTGCTCCCCGGGGAGGCGGTGGAAGGGATAGGTGCGGAAGACGCGGCGGAGGTTGTCGCGGCGGTCGCGGGCCAGGAGCGCCGCCAGGTGCGGGCCGTAGCGGCGGCCGACCTCGTCGCCGAGGGCGGCGTCGGCGGAGAGGAAGTGGACGGCCGTGAAGTCGTTGCCGTGAAAGCCCCGTTCGCGGAGGTCCTCGCCGATCTGGTGCCAGGGGTCGATCGTCCGGTCCAGCCGCGCCCGCCGCGCCGCCCACGGCGGCGGCAGGTCGAGCTGCTCGACGGGCTTCTCCAGGCGGCGGGAGAGCCAGGCAAGGTAGCGGACGACGTCGTCGTCGCAGGCCGTTTCCGCACGCGAGAGCGGCAGGGCGTGGGCGTTGTAGTCGATGACCAGCTTGGCCGTCTGCTGCGCCAGGCTGCGGGAGATGAAGTGGAACCACAAGTAGGGCCCGAAGAGCGAGCCCCGGCCGCTGGTCAGGTCGAGGCTGCGGAGACCGCGGCGGCGCTGGCGGCTGTAGCGCAGCCGCGTCCGCCGGATCGAGACGAGCGCCACGTTTCCCAGGAGCTGCACCGTGGCCTTCGTGTCGCTGGGGTGAAAGGGGGCCCCCTCGAGGAAGTCGGCAAAGAGCCGCTCGACGAGGGCCTCCGAGGCAAGGTGATTGGGCGGGGGGGCTTCGTCCCCAGCCGGACCGGCTGCGGTCGCCCACGCCCCCCCGGCCAGGAGGCGCTCGGGAAGCAAAACGCGGTCGTGCATCATGGCGCGGTGCGCCGGTTCCAGGCGGGCCTTGAGCTGCCTGGTAGCGGAGAGGAACTGCGCCTCGGCCACCTGGCCGAGGAAGTCGGTGGCCTCGCCCGCAATCTGCCGGAACCAGGTCCCCAGCACCAGCGGCACGAGGCAGATCAGCCCCAGGACCACCAGCGGCGCCCCGACGAGCCGTTCCAGGGCGTGGGCGAGCTGGCCGAGCGCCGGCAGGAGGCTCGCCAGGTAGGAGACGAGGAGGAAGCCGACGCCGATGAGCAGGAGCCGCTTCGCGGGCCGCGCCGTGCTCTTGACCATCCACTCGCCGATGGAATCGACCATTTGCGGGGCGGTCACCGTGCCGTAAAGGTCCGCGAACCAGTAGAGCCGGTCGAGCAGGCGGCGGAGGACCGACCCGCAGCGGTTGGCCACGGCCGCGGTGGTCTCGTAGGGGCTCTCCAGCCGCGCCGCCGCGGCCAGGTGGCGGAAGAGGGGGAGGCGGCGGATGAGGAAGACGTCCATCGCCTGGCACCAGCGGGTCACGCTTTCGGCGAGCGCCGGGCTCACGCGGTCGGCCACCGTCGCCGGTGTCACCGCGAGCAGGCGGGCGATGGCGGTCTCCAAGGGGATCTCGCGGAGTGCCGCCGCCTGGCTCCGTCCTGCCGCGGGCCCGACGACGTCGAGCGGCGCCTCGAGCATCGCCGTGAGCTCCTCGAGCCGCTCGGCGAGCACCCTCCGCCGTTCGGCCGCGGGCAGTACGGCCGGCAGTTCCGGCGCCCGGCAGTGGAATCGCTCGCGGAGCGCCGCGTACTCGCTGCGGTAGACCGGCTCGACGATCCGGATGGCCCCCCGTTCGAAGAGGACCACGTTGCGGTTGAGCACTGGAGCAAGCTGGCGGACCAGCCGGTCCGAGGCCTGGAAGAGGAAGCCCAGCACGCGCACGAAGCGGATCAGGGGGCGGGCCAGGCGGAGCCAGCGGACCAACCACGGCAGGCGGAGGTAGCGGAGGCCGCGGAGCAGGATCAGCGCCCCGCCGGCCGCCGTCCAGTCGGCGTGGTCCGCGGCGTAGGCGATGAAGCCGGCGGGGATCGCCGGGAGGAGGCCGGTAATCCAGCTGCGCCGGAAGTAGAGCCACTTCGGCTGTGCCAGTGTGAACTTGAGCGTGAACTCGGAGAGGAAGACCACGCAGATCAGCAGGTCGATCCAGGCGAAGGCGGCCGCCACCGTCGTGTCGCCCGGGCGGCGGAGCTGCTCCCAGCGGAGCAGCGGTCCCTCGGCGAGGAGCATGATCACGAAGAAGACCAGCAGGCCGAGAATGGATCGCTCCAGGAAGGCTACGAAGCGGGGCCCAAACAGCCCTTCCATCCGCCAGGTGAGCCGCCGCTCCTGCAGCTCGCCGGCCAGCCGCCGCTGCCGCCGCCCCATCGCCGCAGCCAGGGGTGCGGAATCCGGTCCCGCCTCGGCCGCGGCGGCGCGGTAGTCGGCGACGTCCTCGCCGAGCGCCTCCAGGCTCCAGACGGCCTGGGCCAGCGGCACGTCGTCGGCGAAGGTCACCGCCTCGCTGGCCGAGGCCCCCAGATCTTCGGCGACGGCTGCCAGGGCCTCGCGGCGGTCGTCCGGGGCGAGCGCCTCGACTGCCGCCCGCCACTGCTGCCGGGCGTGGGCGCGGAACTCCACCAACGCCGCTTCGTGCCGGGCAAAGGCTTCCTTCTCGCCTTTGGACGCCTGTTGGAGCTCGAGGCGGACGGCAGGGAGGAGCCGGCCGGCGGCCCGCCATACACAGTGCCAACCCTGCCAGTCGGCCGGCTCCCATTGATTGAGCAGCGTCTCGACCTGCTTGCGCAGTACCTTGCGGCGGAGTGCGGCAGCCGTCGCGCACAGGGCCGACTGGTCTGCGGGGGGCGGTCCCCCCCGCGCGGCCTCGGCCGCGCCGTCGCACTCGCCGATGCGGTGCGCCAGGGTCTCCTGCTCCTGGAGAATGCGGCCGAGAAGATCGGCGCCGGTCCCCCCGTCGCAGACGGCGACCAGCGTGCCCGACCAGGCGACGTCGTCGCGGAAGGCCTCTGCGGCCCGGGCGGCAGCGGCCGGCTCGGCATCGAGCACCTCGGCAAGATAGCGGTGGTCCTCGGCGATCTGCCCGGCCAGCCGATCGGGTAGCGCTAGGGCGGCGACCTGGGCCGGCTCGGCCGCCGCCAGGCGATGGTGGCAGACGTTCTGCAACCCCGAAAGGGCGACCACGAGCCGGCGGCGGAGCGGGGAATGCGGCTCGTGGCGATCGAAACGGCGGCGGAGGAGGATACCGTCGCGAATCCATTCCAGCCAGGCGGGATTGAGGGCCGCGCCCGGTTCCGCCGCGGCGCGCTCCGCGCGCTTGCACCACAGCTCGGTCTTGTGCACGAACTCCGACACCGCCGGCACCCGCTCCCTTCGCGAAGAACTCCCCTGCCTAGGCGATCTGCGGCACGACGAAGGGGCGGCGGCTCAGCGAATCGCTCATGGAAACCTCCTTCTGGGGTGGTCGTACCTGCGGGCGCGTTCAGTCCAGGGCCGTCCACTATAGCGCCCCCCTTCGACCCCAGCAAGGGGCGACCGCCGCGCCACCGGCTGGCGGGAGGGGACGGGCCGAATCATAATGGCGTCGTCCCCGCGGCGGCAGTTCGGTGGGCCGCCTGCCTGCTGCTGCACTCCACTAATACCCCCAAGGTGGGTACGACGGCACCGGCGTCCTCGACAGCGAGCACCACCGGAGGTACAACGTCGGCCGCACCGGCGCCGTTGCCCTGCAGATCCACAAGAACGACGAACTGAAGATCCGCTTCCGCGACATCCGCATCAAGCCGCTCTGACGGGCGTCGAGACCGGGTGCCCCCGCCTGGACCGCCCGGGCTAGAAGAACCAACCGAGGCATAGGGCAGGTCGTGGGATGAAGGGCCCGGCGGGAGGAGAACGATTCGTCTGCCCATGCTGGTCACCACTCGCCCCGTCCTGCTGGCACGGCCGCCCGCGATGGCTATAATGGTCTCCGTACTTGGCCCGAATTGCTCGGCTAGTTTCCGCAGGCAGCCCGTTTGATCGCCGTCAAACTATTCCCGGGCTCGACGGGATCAACACCGACGAAGCCACCGGGATCATGACCCATGTCGGCAAGGGAGGCGTCCCGTGAAAGTCGTCATTCGAGACCCGACGTCCCTTGAGGTGCTCCGGCCGTTGGAGGTGGCGGCCTACCTTCGCGCGTCGTGATGGGCGCAGGTGGACTTCCGGGAGGGAATGTACGCGGTCTGGGCTGGGGACGACGACGAGGTGTTGGTCCCGCTGCGATCGGACCTGCGGGATTATGCCCTGCGGATGGGCGACCTGCTCCGCACGCTGGCGAAGGTCGAAGATCGCTCGCAGTTGTCGATCGTCGCGGACCTGTTGGTCACGGGAGCTGACGTGATCCGCGTGGCAATCGCCGAAGACTGATGCCCTACCTCGAGGTAGCCCCGTCGAGTGCCCGGTCCGCCAAATGGCGTTGCCGTGGCGGGGCCGAAGCGGCGGTGGCGGATGCCAAGCGCGCGGGCGACGATTGCGAAGGACTCTGATAGCAGGAAAGAGAGAACCGCCCCATGGAACAGGATCACGTGGGCACGGGCATCGAATCGGGCCCGAGGCAGCCGGCCCGGATTGTGTACCTTCGCGTCCAGAACTACCGCGCTTTGCAGGACGTCGAGTTCAAGGACGTCTCGCCGCTGATGGTGCTGCTGGGGCCGAACGGGAGCGGCAAGTCGACCGTCTTCGATGTCTTCAACTTCCTCTCGGAGTGCTTCCAGTTCAACCTCCGCCACGCGTGGGATCGGCGGGGACGCGCCCGGGAGCTGAAGACGCGCGGGCAGGAGGGGCCCGTCGTGATCGAGATTAAATACCGCGAACGCCCGCGGCAGCCGCTGATCACCTACCACTTGGCCCTCGACGAAAGGGGCAAGGGACCGTTCGTCGCGGAGGAATGGCTGCAGTGGCGGCGGGGCCCGAAGGGCAGGCCGTTCCGCTTCCTGGAGTACCGGGAAGGCAAGGGCCGGGCGATCAGCGGCGAGATGCCGGACGAGGAGGATCAACGCGTCGAGGTCCCCTTGCGCTCGCCCGACCTCATTGCCGTCAACACCCTCGGACAGTTCGCCGAGCACCCCCGCGTGGCGGCGCTGCGCGAGTTCATTACCGACTGGTACGTCTCGTATCTCTCCATCGAGGAGACGCGCGGGCAGCCGGAGGCCGGACCCCAGGAGCGGCTGAGCAAGTCCGGCGACAATCTGCCGAACGTGGTCCAGTACCTCAAGGAGCGTCACCCCGAGCGACTGGAGCAGATCTTCGAGACGTTGCGGCGTCGCGTCCCCCGGCTGGAGCGGGTCGACGCGGAGCTCATGCGGGACGGCCGCCTGCTGCTGCAGATCAAGGATGCCCCATTCGATCGCCCCATTCTCTCGCGGTATGCCTCCGACGGCACACTGAAGATGCTCTCCTATCTGGTGGTGCTCATGGACCCCGAGCCGGCCCAATTTATCGGCATCGAGGAACCAGAAAATTTTCTTTATCCGCGATTGCTGCTCGAGCTTGCCGAGGAATGCCGAGCCGCGTCGGAACGGTCACAACTGTTGGCGACCACGCATTCTCCCTTTTTTCTCAACGGCATGAGGCCCGAGGAAGTCCGGGTCATCTACCGGGACGGGCGAGGCTACAGCCGGACCGCGCTTGCCGCCGACATCGCCGGAGTGAATGAGTTCGTCGAAGCAGGCGCTTCGATGGGCCACCTTTGGACGGAGGGACATCTGGCGGTGGGCGATCCCTCGGTCCATGCCGGAGCCCCCGGGCGGAAGGGGGTGTCGTGATGGCGGTTGTGCACATCGAAGTCCTGGTCGAAGAGCCCTCAATGGAGGCGGCGCTGCGGGTCTTGCTGCCGAGTCTCCTCGGCAGTACCAGCTTCGAGGTGTATTCCCACCAATGCAAGAACGACCTGCTCGCCCGATTGCCGCAGCGCCTTCGAGGATACGCATCATGGCTGCCGGACGATTGGCGACTTGTAGTCGTGGTGGACCGTGACGGTGACGACTGCAACGCACTCAAGGCACGTCTCGAACGGATCGCCGCCGAGGCCGGATTGCGGACGCGCACGGCCGCCAGCGGCGGCAGCTACCAAATGGCCAGTCGCCTGGTGATCGAGGAGCTGGAGGCGTGGTACTTTGGCGATTGGCAGGCCGTGCGCGCCGCCTATCCGCGGGTATCTGGGGCGATTCCCGCACAAGCGAAATACCGGGATCCGGATGCCATCCAAGGTGGGACGTGGCAAGCCTTCGAGCGGGTGCTGCAGCGAGGGGGCTATTTCCGCAGCGGTTTGAGGAAAATTGAAGCGGCACGGGCCGTCGCCAAGCACTGGGAGCCCGACGGCAACCGGTCGCATAGTTTCGTAGTCTTCCGGGATCTCTTGCGCGAGATGACGGACTGAACGGCAGGTACCCCGATGGAGCCCCGGTCGAGATTGAACACGACAATCTTGCCGGAGGCACCCCGGGAGAACGCCACGAAGACGGCGCGGCCGTAAGGGCCGCCTTTTTTCGACGGGTCCGATCCAGCCACGCTGTTGTTCAAGGACGCGGCGGGCGTGGTCCCAAATCCTCCACGCCTCCGGACGAACCGTGGGGCCGACGACGTCATCGCACCGCGTCAGCGACGAGGGCAATCCGATGGGGACCGATGTTAAGCGGCGAAGGCTCCTCTGGAGCCTGCTGGTGGCCGGGGCGATCCTCGGCGCGCTGCTGGTCGTGGCCATTGCGGCGGTCACCATTGGGGTCGCCGTGGTCCTCCGCCGCGGGGCTGTCGAGCTGCAAAGGGAGCTCGATCTCATCGCCGAGGCAGGCGACCCGCTGACGGTAGCCGAACTCTACGAGCACTTCCGCCCGCTGGACGAGGAGCGTGCCGATAACGAGCGCTGGACGGCCTTGCTGGAAGAGATCGACGCGATCCCCCGGCAATGGTGCCAGGATATCTACCTAGCCCGTGACGGCGACAATGGCCAGGAGCCCGACGCCGAGCGGTTCGCCGAACTCGTCGCCGAGCAGGCTGAACTGATCGCCGAAATCCACGAGCTGGCCGCCGCAGGAGGCTACTTCTTCCCGGACCCGGAAACCTGGGAGGCCACGATCGCCAACGAATGGTCCTCCCCCTATACCGTCACGAAAGCGGCATCGCTCGTCGTGCATCGGGCCGAGGCCGCGGTGGCCGCGGGCGACCGGGAAGAGGTCGTGCGCTGCTTCCAGACGCTCCTGGCCCTCGGCCGGATCGTCTCCCGCGATCCGAATCGGATGGAAACGATGGGGGAGCTTTTCTGCTACCTCGATGCGATTGGGTCGCTGGAGAAGGCACTCGCTGCCGAGAATGCACTGGCCGGGGCGATCACGGCCGACGACCTCGCACAATGGATCGATACCCTCAGTGCGATCGAGCTCTTCGACCTCTGGGAGCGTAAGCTCCTTTCCCAGCGGGTCGCGTTTTGGGAAATCTTCCATCTTGCCGGTGATCACGCTCCGCCCATCGTCCGCGGCGAACGGTTCTCCGCGGTTTTGCGGACCAAGCTGGCCTCCCCCCTCCGCTTCGCGCGACTGGAGATCGAGGCCCTCCGCACCCATTGGCCGGAAGTGGTCGAGCCGCTCCGTGCCATTCACGAAGCGAGAGACCGCTACATCGAAGAGCATCCCATCCGTGGCGCGATGACAGCAATCTTCAGTCTGGTCATGGACTCGGAGCACTGGCTGGAGCTCCTCGACCATTTCGAAGCCCGCCGGCAACGACTCCTGGCTGCCTTGGCCATCGAGCAGCACCAACGTGTCCACGGCGCCCTGCCGGCGACGCTCGAGGCACTCGTCCCCGAGTTCCTCTTCGCCGTTCCCCTCGATCCCTTCACCGGCGAGCCCATCGGCTACCTCATCGAGGACGATGCCTACGTCCTCACCTCCCAGCAGGGCATTGAAGACGAGCCCATCGAGCTCCGCATCCCGCGGCACAGCCCCCCCTGGCCGACCCTGTCCTCCCCACCCGCAGCATCCTCTCAATCAGGATTCCTCACAGCGTCCAGCCGGCACGGTAGGCGCGGCGGAGGAACGCGTTGGCCTCCGGGGCGTTGGCAACAGACACCGCCTATTGGTCAACCATAATCGAACAAAGGTGCGCACAAGATGACAATAGCTGTGGTGTTTGCTCTATTGGCGGGTATTTCGGTGGCAAAGCCACCGTCTCACGCTGAACTCGTCGATGCCATTATTGCAGAACGCGAAAGAATTCGCACTTTGCATGTGATCACCATTGCCCAAATGGAGGTACCGA
>SKOZ01000055.1 GCA_007119795.1 Planctomycetales bacterium
GCGGCGGTCAGCTCGCCGGCGATCTTGAACATGTTGGGGATCATCAGCAGCAGGCCCTGCGACGCCGTGAACGTCGTCGTCAAGGCCCCTGCTTGGAGCGAGCCGTGGACCGCGCCGGCGGCTCCCGCCTCGCTTTGCATCTCGGTGATGTCGGGGATGGTGCCGAAGATGTTCTTCATGCCGGCCGCCGCCCACGAGTCGGGCAACTCGCCCATCGGCGAGGAAGGGGTGATCGGGTAGATCGCCATGACCTCGCTGCACAGGTGAGCTATGTACGCGGTGGCTTCATTGCCATCGACGGTCACGAAGCGCCGTTGAGCCACTGTTCCGCTCCTCGTTTGAAAACCGTTGGAGAGTACGTCGAGGAGCCCACTCCCGTTGCGGGTGCGAAAACCCGCCTGCGAGAGGAGCTGCTCCTCGTCTGTGCCGATTGGAGGGCCCCACGAAACGCCCAGCGATGTGCAGCAGAACGCCCCCTCACCGCCCCCCACATCGCGCCATAGGGTGAAGACCTCTCGGGTGAAGACCTTAATTCTTCCGCGCGAAGCCCGCACCCCTTACCAAGGCTGCCCGCCGATGGCCGGGGCATTCTCCAGCCGTCGCCAGCACTCCAGAACGGACTTCCACAGTGCCTACACTAGCGGTTTCCCTGGTCATCCGCAAGGGCCCGCATCTGGGGGGGCATAATGGCCACCGATTCCGTAAACGCGCCCCGGCACCCGGTTTTCTCCTACTACCCGTTTCTCGCCAGGACAACGCGTATCTGCCGCGAGCCCTCTACCGCCCCCTTCTGTCGGTTCAGGGCATGAACCTCGCTCTCCTTTGTGACGCGGGGTTCTTGTCGGCCTCGTCCGCACCGCCCGCCCGTCCATCGTCGTGCCATCGAAGCCGTCCCCCTCTTTCCTATCCTCTCCGCCCGGGAAATGCGAATTGACCCGCCAGCGGCTTCCCAGGTACGATACGCGCTCCCCATAAGGGGTTTATTCACGTGAGCAGTATGTCATAGAGGCCGATTCCGGGCGGCGCAACCCTGTCTTGCGGTGCTCGCCACGGAGAGAAGTGAGACGAACTCGGCATGATGCCCAGCCACGGTGAGGGGTCCAGTCCGGCAGACCACCTGAGAATAGAAGCACATCCTGGTTACCAGGGGCCCGTCGCCGTTCCGCGCGGGCCGGCGGTGGAGGCCGCGGCGGTTGCCGAGCCCAAGCCCGTGCGGCCCCGCCTCTCGGTGGTCTTGATCACCCGGAACGAGGCGCACCGTATTCGGGACTGCCTGGAGTCGGTCGCTTTCGCCGACCAGATCGTGGTGGTCGATTCCGGGAGCGACGACGCCACGGTGGGAATCTGCCGCGAGTTCACCGATCGGGTGCACGTGACCGACTGGCCCGGCTTCGGGCCGCAGAAGAATCGTGCGCTCGATCTGGCCGAGGGGGATTGGGTCCTCTCCCTCGATGCCGACGAGCGGGTTTCCGACGCCCTCCGCGAGGAGATCCTCGCGGCCACCGCTTCCCCCGGCGATTGCGTTGCCTATCGCGTGCCCCGGCGGACCAACTACTGTGGGCGATGGCTGCGGCACGGCGGCTGTTGGCCGGATCGGGTCCTGCGGCTCTTCCGCCGGGGCTGCGCGCGATTCAGCGACGATCTGGTCCACGAACGGGTGCTGGCCGAGGGCCGCGTGGGCACGCTCCGCACCCCCCTGCTGCACTACTCCATGCCGGGTTTCGAGGAGGTGCTTCACAAGCTGAACACCTATACGACGCTCAGCGCCCGGATGCATTACGCGCGAGGGCGGCGCGGGTCGCTGGCGAAGGCGGTGCTCCACGGCTTGACGAGCTTCCTTCGCGCCTATGTCTTCAGGGGGGGGTTCCTGGACGGCGGTGCGGGATTCATGTGGGCCGTCTGCTCCGCCGAAGGGAGCTACTACCGTTACCTGAAGCTCATGCTGCTCGCAGAGCGGGAAACGGCGGGGAGAGGATCGTGGGGCGAGAAGGCGGCGGCCTAGGCCGGCCCGGCCGGCCGTTTGCCGGTCGGGCGCCGGTTGCCCGGCGTGCCGAGGCGAGGAACACTCCGAGTTCCCGGTAGGAGGAAGCACCGCACGCAGGCTTGCCGGAGCGACACCATGGATGGAGCCGTGCAATCGATTCATCTTCGGCGGCGACTGCCGCTCACAGCCCGTGGGGGCCTCGTCGTCTTGACGCTCCTCGTCTACGCGGCTGCCTATGCCATCCGCCCCGATCCCTGGCCCCTGCCGGTGCTCCCGGCGGTTGCGTCCGACTGCGAGACCCCCTTCTTTGCCGAGGTGTTCCTCCACCAGGAGCAGGAGGGCCGCATGAGCCACGCCTGCACCCTCGCCCCTCTCGCCGACGGCAGCGTGGCCGCCGTCTGGTACGCGGGCAGCCGCGAGGGCGCGGGCGACGTGCGTCTCTATCTCGCCCGCCTCGATCCCGCGAGCGGCCAATGGGGCCGGCCTGAAGCCCTGCTCGATACGGCGCGCGCCTCGCGGGATCTGTCGCGGTGGGTGCGAAAGCTCGGCAACGCAACCCTCCATCGCGACCACCAGGGACGGCTCCACCTCTTCTACGCCTCGGTGACGCTCGGGGGGTGGTCGGGCACGGCACTGAACCACAAGGTATCGGACGATGGCGGAAACACCTGGCGACCGAGCCGCCGCCTCTATTTGAGCCCCTTCATCAACCTCACCAACAACGTCCGCAACAAGGCCATCGACCTCGACGACGGCAGCTTCCTCCTTCCCGTATACCACGAGTTCCTCCACAAGTTCTCCGAGGCGCTCCGCTTCGATCCCGAGAGCGGCCGCTACGAGAAGGTCCGGATCAGCCGCAGCGGCCGCGCCATCCAACCCACCCTCGTCCAGGGCCCCGAGGGGAGGCTCACGGCGGTGATGCGCGCGCTCGGCTGCCAAACACCGCGTCGCGCCCTGCTGTCCACCAGCAGCGACGGCGGCCGCACCTGGGAAGCCACCGTCCCCACCGCACTGTACAATCCGGACGCCAGCCTGGATGCCATCGAACTCTCCGACGGGCGCCTGCTCGCCGTGGCCAACGACACCGAAGACGGCCGCCACCGCCTCGCGCTGCTCATCTCCGACGACGGCGGCATGCAATTCACGCTGCTCCACGTCCTCGAATACGGTCCTCCCCACAGCGAGTATTCCTACCCCTCGCTGATCCGCGCCCACGATCAGAGAATCCATCTCGCCTACACCTACAACCGGAGGCAGATCAAGCACCTGAGCTTCAACGAAGCCTGGCTCCGCACCCGGGAGACGCCACCATGACGCACCTGGACGGCGCGGCACCGTTTTTCGCCGTGGCCCTGCTCCTTTCTCCCCTGACGGCGCGATGGCTGCGAGGGGCGGCGGGACTGGCGCTGACCGCGGCCGTTGCCGCGGTGCTCTCCTTCCTCCCCTTGTGCGGTGGCATCGGCCTGGCGGGCCTCATCCTGAGCGTGGTCCCTCTCTTTTCCGTGCCCACGGCGCTGCTCTTGGCGGCGGGACTGGCGCGCTATTGGCTCTCCTCGGAATGGCTCACCCGCAGCGACCTCGTGCCCCTCTTCATTGTCAACGCCGTTTTCGGTACGGTCCTGTACGTTTCGGCGTTGGGCCAGACTTCCTGGCAGATCTACGACCTGGGTTACCGGTTCTCCGTCTTGTTTGTTCTCTGGGCCGCTGCCACCGTGCTCCTCGCCGTCCTCGGAAGCCGCAGCGCCGTACTCCTCCTCGCGGCGGCGGCCGCCTGGCTCGCGGGGCTGCTCCCTTCGCCGAACCTCAGCGATTACGTTATCGACCTGCCCCTGTACCTTTACTCACTCGGGATGCTGGCCTCCCTGCACCGCGAGGCTAGCGGCTCGCTCCTTCGTGAGACCCCCGTCCGCCCCGGCTTGCGGCTCGAGTGACCGAGAGATCCGCCGGTGTTGTCATTCGCGGCGGGCGGCCGGCGCAGCCGGAGGAGGAGAACCGCATCAGGCCGAGCGGTCGCCGCCGGCCAACCGGCGGATCTCGGCATGGTACTCCTGGAGAGAGTGGACCGTATCGCGGCTCTGCCGGAAGGCGGCGATCCCCTCGGCCGCAGCCAGGGCCGCGGCGATGGTGGTGATGTAAGGGACGCGGTGCTTGATGGCCGCTTTGCGGATGTAGGAGTCGTCCTGGGCGCTCAGTTTGCCGATGGGAGTGTTGACCACCAGTTGGACCTCGCCGTTGGTGATCGCATCGGCGACGTTCGGCCTGCCCTCGAGGAGCTTGAACACCCGCTCGGCGGCGATGCCGTTCTCGGCCAGGAAGCGCTGCGTCCCTTCCGTGGCCAGGATGCGCAAGCCCAGTTCGGCGAAGCGGCGGGCGGGCCGCAGGACCGCCGGGCGATCGACCTTGCTCACGGAGATGAGGACCGTACCCTCCGTGGGCAGCGACATCTTCGCGGCCTCTTCGGCCTTGAAGAAGGCCAGGCCGAAGCAGCTCGCCAGCCCCAGGACCTCGCCGGT
Source organism: Planctomycetales bacterium (assembly GCA_007119795.1). Next base: position 4,498 of record SKOZ01000055.1, read on the forward strand.
CGAGCGCATCTCCGGGCCCAATACCGGGTCGACCTCGGGGAACATGGTGAAGGGGAAGACTGCTTCCTTCACGCCAAAGTGGGGAATCGGCCGATCGTCGCCCGGGATCTCGTCGAGCGGTTCGCCGAGCATCAACCGTGTGGCCAGGGCGGCCATCTGCACGTCGCAGATCTTGGAGACCAGAGGCACCGTGCGGCTCGCCCGGGGATTGGCCTCCAGCACGTACACCGTATCGTCGGCAATGGCGTACTGTACGTTCATCAGCCCCACGACGTCCAGCTCTTCAGCGATCCGCCGCGTGTATTCGCAGATCGTCCGCCGGTGCGCGGGAGGAATCGTGATCGGCGGGATCACGCAGGCCGAGTCGCCGGAGTGGATGCCCGCCTGCTCGATGTGCTCCATGATTGCGGGGACGAAGGCCCCGCGGCCGTCGGCCACGGCGTCGGCCTCCCCCTCGACGGCGTTCTCCAGGAACTTGTCGATGAGGATGGGCCGCTCCGCGGTGATCTCCGCAGCGGCGGCCAGGTAGCGGCGGAGCATGGCCTCGTCGTGGACGATCTCCATCCCGCGCCCGCCGAGCACGTACGAAGGGCGGACCATCAACGGGTAACCGATCCGCCCGGCCGCCGCCAGCGCCTCTTCCAGCGTGCTGGCCATCGCCGAGACCGGCATGGGGATGCCCAGCCGTTCCATCACCTGGCGGAAGCGGTCGCGGTCCTCGGCCAGGTCGATGGCCTCCACGCTGGTGCCCAGGATGTTCACCCCCGCCGCGGCCAGCTGGGCGGCGATGTTCAGCGGCGTCTGCCCGCCGAACTGCACGATCACGCCCAGCGGCTTCTCCTTGCGGTAGATGCTGAGCACGTCCTCGACCGTAAGCGGCTCGAAGTAGAGCTTGTCCGAGGTGTCGTAGTCGGTGGAAACGGTTTCCGGATTGCAGTTGACCATGATGGTCTCGTAGCCCATCTTCCGCAGGGCGAAGGCGGCGTGAACGCAGCAGTAGTCGAACTCGATGCCCTGGCCGATGCGGTTCGGCCCTCCGCCCAAGACCATGACCTTGCGGCGGTCGGAAACGGGTACGCCAACGGAGGCGTTGTACGTCGAGTAGTAGTAGGCGGCCGCCTCGTCCACGCCGCTGACGGGCACGGCGTCCCAGGCCTCGGCGAGTCCCAGCGATTCGCGGCGATTCCGGACCGACTGCTCGGCCACGTCGAGAATCCGCGCCAGGTAACGGTCGGCGAAGCCGTCGCGCTTGGCACGCAGGAGGAGATCGTCGGGCGGCAGCGCCCCGCGGTGGCAGAGCAGCTCCTCCTCGAGCGCCACGAGCTCCTGCATCTGGGTGAGGAACCAGGGCTTGATCCGCGTCAGGGCGCTGAGCTCCTCGACGGTGGCCCCCTTGCGGAGCGCCTCGTAGAGAAGGAACTGTCGCTCGCTGGTGGGCTCGCGGAGACGCTCCAGCAACTCCTCGCGCGAGAGCCGCTGGAAGTCGCGGGCGAATCCCAGGCCGTAACGGTTCACTTCCAGGGAGCGGATCGCCTTCTGCAAGGCCTCCTTGTAGTTCTTGCCGATGCTCATCACCTCGCCCACGGCCCGCATCTGGGTCCCCAGCTTGTCCACGGCATCGGGGAACTTCTCGAACGCCCAGCGGGCGAACTTGACCACCACATAGTCGCCGCTGGGAGTGTACTTCTCGAGCGTACCCTCGCGCCAATAGGGGATTTCATCGAGCGTCAGCCCCGCCGCCAGCTTCGCCGAGATCAGCGCGATGGGGAACCCCGTGGCCTTGCTGGCCAGCGCGGAGCTGCGGCTCGTGCGGGGGTTGATCTCGATCACCACGATCCGCCCGGTGGCCGGATCGTGCGCGAGCTGGACGTTCGTGCCGCCGATGACTTCAATGGCATCGACAATGGCGTAGGAGATCTTCTGCAAGCGCTTCTGCAGGCTTTCGTCGATGGTGAGCATGGGCGCGGTGCAGAACGAGTCGCCGGTGTGAACGCCCATGGGGTCCACGTTCTCGATGAAGCAGACGGTGATCTTCTGGCCCTTGGCGTCGCGGACCACCTCGAGCTCGAGCTCCTCCCAGCCGAGGACCGATTCTTCGATGAGCACCTGGCCCACCATGCTGGCTGCCAGACCGCGGCCGGCAACGAGGCGGAGCTCCTCGACGTTGTACACCAGCCCGCCTCCGGTGCCGCCCAACGTGTAGGCGGGGCGGACGACCACCGGGTATCCGAGCTGTCCGGCTATCCGCTCCACCTCCTCGACCGTGTAGGCCACCTTGCTGCGGGGGACTTCGATCCCCAGCGACTCCATGGTCCGCTTGAATGCCTGGCGGTCCTCGCCGCGCTCGATGGCGTCGAGCTTCACGCCGATCACCGCCACGCCGAACTCTTCGAGCACGCCGGCTTTGTGGAGCTCGCTGGCGAGGTTGAGCCCCGTCTGCCCGCCCAGGTTGGGCAGGAGGGCGTCGGGCCGCTCCTTGCGGATGATCTCCGTCAGCGACGGCACCGTGAGCGGCTCGATGTAGGTCACGTCCGCCATCTCCGGATCGGTCATGATCGTGGCCGGGTTCGAGTTCGCGAGCACGATCTCGTAACCCAGGGAGCGCAGCGCCTTGCAGGCCTGGGTGCCCGAATAGTCGAACTCGCAGGCCTGGCCGATGACGATGGGGCCGGAGCCGATGATGAGTACCTTATGGATGTCGTCGCGTCGCGGCATGGTCGGTAGTCGCATGAGAAAGGGCTTACACGTATTCCACCGTCGCCGGCGGCTTGGGAGTCAGGTCGTACAGGCAGCGGCTGACGCCCGGTATCGCCGTGATCCGTTCGCAAAGGCGGTGCAGCGTCGGCCAGGGGATCTCGCTCGCGGCGGCCGTCCGCGCGTCGGTGCTCTCCACGGAGCGGACGGCGACGATCTCGCCGAACTCCCGCCTGCCGTCGCGGATTCCCGTGGCGCGGTCGGCGAAGAGGACGGCGAGATATTGGAAGGCACCGCTGTTGTCCAACTCCTCCTCCACGACGGCCGTGGCGGCCCGCACGGTGGCCAGACGCGCTTCGGTCACCTCGCCGACGATCCGCGCCGCCAGCGCCGGTCCCGGAAAGGGGATGCGGCGGACCAGCGCTGCGGGGAGGCCCAGCACGGCCGCTGCCTGGCGCACGCCGTCCTTGCGGAGGGTCCGCAGGGGTTCGAGGACCTGGTAGCCGTAGGCCGCCTGCGGATCGATCCCCAGTTGAGCAAGGATGTTGTGCTGCCGCTTGATGCCCGCCACGGTCTCCTCGATGTCGGTGAGGATCGTTCCGTGCAGGAGGATGCGGGCTCCCGATTCCTGCACCAGACGCCCGAAGACGCCGCTGTAGAACGTCTGGGCGATCGCCTCACGTTTCTCTTCCGGGTCGGTCTTTCCCCGCAATGCCTCGAGGAATTCGCGCCGCGCGTCGATGAGTTCCACAGGGACCCCCAACTGGGCGAATGTCGCCACGACCCATTGCGGCTCCCCCTCGCGCATGAGGCCGTTGTCGACGAACACCGTCCGCAGCCGGCTCCCCAAGGCGCGGTGACCGAGAGCGGTAACCACGGCACTGTCGACGCCGCCGCTGAGGGCATTGATTGCCGTGCCCTCGCCGACTGTCTCCCGCAGTTGGGCAATCTGATCCTCGACGAAGCGCTTCAGGTCCATTCCGCGTACCTCGCGTGCCGATGCCGGGCGGCCCCGGCGGGTAAAGCCTCCGAGTATACTACGGCCGGACCGCCGCTGCCCAGAGCCCGCTCCGGAGAGACGCCGCTGCCACTTGCAGTGCCGCAGACGCCGTAGTACCATGCGCCGGTGGCACTTGCGCGAGGGCGCATCGCTCGTTCCCTGCCGCCGCGATCCGGAAAAAGACGGCATCGCCGGCGCCCCTCGAGCGCCCGAGCGCTGGCCCTCCCCGCCGTCGATTTGCCTCCGCCGCCAGCCTGCCCAGGGAATCCCGATGATCCGTACAACGCCGCGCCTATCCCGCCGCGACCTGCTCAAATCGACCTTGCCCGCAGCCCTGATGCTCGGCGGCGCGGGCTCAGGGGCCCCGGCTGCCGAAGAGCAGTTTGCCCCAGTCCGCACCATCACCGGGGGGCCGAAATACCACTGGTTCGCCTACTACGACAAACTCCAGTTCGACCCCTCGATCCGCTATTGCCTGGGGATGCAGGTCGACTTCGAGCACCGCTCCCCCACGGCCGACGATGTCATCGAGGTGGGCATGGTCGACCTCCGCGACGGCGACCGCTGGATCCCCTTCGGGCAGTCGCGGGCCTGGGGCTGGCAGCAGGGGTGCATGCTCCAGTGGCGGCCGGGTTCCGAGTCGGAGGTTCTCTTCAACGACCGCCGCGGCGACCGCTTCGTATGCCACATCCTCAACGTGGCCACGGGCGAGCGGCGGACCGTCCCCCACGCCGTCTATTCGGTGAGCCCCTGTGGACGCTACGCCGTCACCACCGACTTCCGCCGCATCGACGACATGCGGCCCGGTTACGGCTATGCCGGCCTGCCCGACCCCTTTGCCGGCGAGCTGGCCCCGGCCGACTCGGGCATCCAGCGCGTGGATCTGGAAACCGGCGAGGCCGAGGTGATCCTCTCCCTGGCGGACATCGTTGAGGTCCCCTTCGCCGGGGGCGACATCAGCCAGGCCAAGCACTGGTTCAACCACCTGCTCGTCTCGCCTGACGGGGAGCGGACCATATTCCTCAACCGCTGGCGGGTCGGGGAATCGCGGTGGCAGACGCGAATGTTCACCGTGGCACTCGACGGCTCCGGCCTCCGCGAGATCAACCCCGGAGCAGGGATGGTCTCCCACTTCATCTGGCGGGACCCCGACCACATCCTCGCCTGGGCCGCCCACCCCTCCCACGGGAACGCCTTCTATCTCTTCGAGGATCGCGAGGGAGGAAGCGTCGAGCCGATCGGCCTCGACGTGATGACCCGCGACGGCCACTGCAGCTACCTGCCGGGAAACGCCTGGATCCTCAACGACACGTATCCCCAGGGTCCCGAACGGCTCCAGGAAGTCTATCTCTTCCACGTGGCCACCGGGCGCAAAGTCACCCTGGGCCGGTTCCATCTCCCCCCCGCCTATACCGGGGAGTGGCGATGCGATACGCACCCCCGCTTCAGCCCCGACGGCCGCTGGGTGTGTATCGACTCCCCTCACACCGGCGAGGGCCGTCAGATGCACCTGATCGATATCAGCGGCATCGTCGGCTGAGAGAAAACAAGGCGGGGGAAGCCGGCGCGCTTGGCCGGCTTCCCCCGTCGTCCTTGTCCAGCGCGCCGCAGCGTTTCCCCAGTTCCGCGCGCCCTCCTATGCTTTCCTCTGTATGGGCACTGCCCACCGCCGCAGCCTAGAAGCGGACGTCCACGCCGAGGTTGAGCCCCTGTGCCCAGTAGTTCGAGTTGACGAACTCGAACCTGGGGCGGGTGGGCCCGACCGGGTTTTCTTGGGGTGGTAACAGGTTGGGATTGATATTGGTATCGACCTGCCTGCCCGCCTGGAGGACTTGCGCCCAGTAAAGGAAGTTGTATCCCACGTGGAGCCGCGTGTTGGAGGTCAGGTCGTAACCGAGATCGACCCCGAATTGGGGGATGACTACGAAATAGTTGCGGCGGTGGCTGCCCGCATTGGCTCCCTCGATAGCCAGTAAGCCCGAGTCGTACTCGTGCTCGAGCACGTCATGGTGGTAGATTTGGGTGGTACCGTGAATGTTGGCTACCTGGCGGTTGTTGCCCAGGGCCATCTTGGCGAGGAACTCCCAGGTCCAGCGTCCCCGGGAGACCTCGGCCACCAGCCCCAACTCGGCCCCGTGGAAGTCGTTCTTCGTGCTGAAGTGGTCGCTGACTTCGAAGCGATGACCTGCCGCAAGATCATCGACGACGTTGATCACCTCGGAGATCCCCAAGTCCGTGTCCAGCCGGTAGTAGCGGTAGCCGGCGATCATGTCGAGTCGGGCGCGGCGGGGGCCATAGATGTCCATCCAGGGCTCGGTGCGGCTGAGGAGGTTGGTGCGGTAGCGGAGGCCGGCCGACTGGAAGTAGTCGCGATCGCGGATATCGATCGACCCCGCAAGCGCGGCGTCGAAGGGCTCGGGCTGGCCCGGGAGGAAAAACTCAACCTCGGGGTGCGCGATCAACTGGGAGGCCTGCTCCCCCGCGAGCACGTCGAAGAAGGGCCGTGCGAGGACTTCGCTGGATGGAGACTGCCGGAAGAAGCTCGCCGAGGTCTCGTTGAGCGAGAAGTAGTCGCCCTCGAAGCCGCGCTGGCGGCAGGGGTCGCTCCAGTAACCCAGCGCGACCCGGAAGTCGTGCCGCGCGTCGCTGTGGACAGTGCCGTCGCCGAAGAGGACTTCTGTCGAATCCCGGCCGAGTATTCCGAAATCCCCAGGAGCGCTCGTGGTTGCCAATGCAGGGAGGCGGGCACTGCGGGTCCACCAGAGGAGGTAGTCTACACGTCCCCAAACTCGTCCCGGCGCTGGTGCGAGACCGAAGCCGTCGGGGTTGCCGTAGACAATATGGTCATTGTCGGCCTGCGCGCTCCCGTAATCCCCTTGGGGTATAGGCGCTAAGCCCTCATCATCGAAGAAACTCTGCTGAACGATTCCGTTGGGGTCACCTTGGTTTCCACCATACGGAGGGGCAGCGGGTTGATGGCCAAAGCTCGCGCCGGTCGCCACCGCGAGCGACCCGACCACGGCCAGCCCGAACGCTGCCCAAATTGGCCGAAGGGTTGACATGGCTACTACTCACTCAATTGGGTGGGGTCGCGAAGGGGCGCCGCCGTGCAAGCGTAACGCCTCGAACGAAGATTCGGTCTACTCCACATGCCATAGATCGACCGAATGTAACGGCTGCAACAGTTGTAACGGGACATTCCGTAAACCCCCGCCATGCACCCCAATCGCTTCATTTGCCCTAAACCGCCAGGTGTCGCCCTCCACGCCCGGTTTGATCCTGGTAGACGGCGAACTGCTGTGTCCAATTCTTTTCATTGCCGCCCGATTCCGGCGGAGGAAAACACGTGGCTTGAGCCGGCGAGGCAACGCGGCGAGAATGCATTAGGGTCAGGTCATTTTTCCCTTTCCTGCTGTCTCTCCGGTCTGGTGAGAGACGGCCCCCTCACCGATTCGTCTCGACAGAGGTGGTTCCCGTGGTCAAGGCACTACTGTTCGTCACGGCCCTGACTTCGTTGGGGGCGGCACATGGGGACGATCTCCGCCGCGAGGTCGAGACCCTCGTCCGCCAACTCGATGCCCCCCGCCTGGCCGCGCGCGAGGCGGCCGAAGAGACCCTGCTGGCGATCGGCCCCGAAGCCCTCGCCGCGCTTCCGGAGCCCGGGCCGCAGCACTCGGCCGAGACCCGCCAGCGACTGGCGCGCGTCCGCCAGGCGCTCCAAGCCGAGGTGGCCGCCCAGGCTGCGCGGGCCTCGCGGGTCACCCTGCGCGGGGAGGGGATGCCGCTGGCCGAGGTCTTCGAGGCCATCGAGCGGCAGACGGGTAACCGTATCGCCCGCGATCGCAGGGCGATGCCCCCGGCAGTGGAGGGCGTGACCGTCGATGCCGATTGGGAGGACGTCCCCTTCTGGACGGCCCTCGACGAAGCGCTCGACCAGGCGGAGCTGACCGTCTACCCGTTTGCCGAAGAGGACGAGGCGGTGACCGTGGTCCCGCGCTTCGGCGAAGTGGCGCCGCGGAGCGGTCGTGCGGTGGTTTCCGGCCCCTTTCGCCTCGAGGTTCTCCGCGTATCGGCTACCCGCAGCCTCCGCGATTCCGACGAGGATTCGCTGCGGATCGTCCTGGAGGTCGCCTGGGAGCCGCGGCTGAACCCCATCAGCCTGCGGCAGGCGGTGGCCGACGTGGCGGCGGTGGACGATGCGGGGCGCCCCCTGGCCTTCCGGGCACCGGGGGCGACGCTCGAGGTGCCCGTCAACCGCCGCTCGACGGCCGTGGAGTTGAATCTGCCCCTGGCCCTGCCCGAGCGCGACGTCCGCAGCATTGCCGAGCTGCGCGGGAGTCTGGCGGCGCTCCTGCCCGGCGCGGCCGCATCGTTCCGGTTTGCGGAGTTGCCCGAGGCCCGCAACGTCGAGCAGCGTATAGGTGAGACCACCGTCACCCTCGAAGAGATCCGCCGCAACAACGATCTCTGGGAGGTGCGGATGGCGGTCCGCTTCGACGAAGCGGGGGTGGCGCTGGAATCGCACCGGGGCTGGATCTACGACAATCCCGCGATCCTCGAGAGAGCCGACGGCGAACCGCTCGCTCCGCTCGCCACGAACACCACCCGCCGGTTACCCAACGAGATCGGGCTGGCTTACCTCTTCCCCGGGGAGCATCCCATCGAGGAATCCACCTTCGTCTACCGGACGCCCACGGCCCTCTTGCCCGCTGCCTTCGACTACGAGTTCACCGACGTTCCCCTGCCTTGAGCTGCCGGGGCCTCGGTCCGTTACAGTTCCGTCGCCCCGTGAATGGCGCCGATGTAGAAAGCGGCGAGGCGGAAGATGAGGAGGATGATCAAGAGGGCGACCAGGGCCCAGACGAGGAAGCCGGCGATGGTCGTGATGGTGGCCATGGCGTAGCGGGCCCGTTCGTCGTATTGGCGGGAGAGGATCTGCATCGACTCGACGATCCGCCCGCTCTGCTCACCGACGCGGATCGTGTCGAGGAACTCGACGGGGAAAGCCCCGGTCGCGGAGAAGGCCTCGTAGATCGAGTTCCCGGCGGTGATATCCCGGTCGATCGAGTCGATCTGGTCCAGGTAACGGGCGTTGCGGCTGGCGCGGAGGCTGATCTCCAGCGCCCGCCGGACCTCCATGCCCGCCTTCATCGTCAGGTGCATGACCCAGGCGACCCGCGCCAGGGCGAGTGTCTCCAGGGCCGGGCCCAACCCGGGCAGTCGCAAGACGACACGCTGGATGGGCTGCGCCCAGAGGACGCCCCGGCGTGCAGCCGCAATGAGCAGCCACAAGGCGCCCACGCACAGCCCCAGAAAGGCGAAGTACACCAGGAGCCCCGGCGCACCCACGAGCCCGAAGCCGAGGACGTCGACCTCGGTGCCGGTCATGGCGCTGACGATGCCCATCGCCCAGATCAATAGACCGATGATGACCGCTGCCGCCGTGAGCTGGATCATCGGCCAGGCGATCGCCGCCAGGAACGCCCGCCGCATACTGATTGCCTGCCGGTAGTGTTCGGCGAGCTGGGCGAAGACCTCGCTCAAGTGGCCCGTCTTCTCCCCGACGGCGACCATCTCGCGGAAGACCAGGGGGAAAAAGGCCCCGCATTCCTCGACGGCTTCGGCGAGGCTTGTGCCCGCATGGACGGCGTTGCGGATGGCATGGTATTGGCGGCGGGCGGCACCGGTGGGCCGCTCGGCCTCACGGTCCCAGATGGTCCGCATGTCGACCCCCGCCTCGAGCATCGTCGCCAATCGCTGGCTGAGATTCGCCAATTCGTTCAGGGAAACCCGCGGCGAGAAAACCATCTGCGCCCTCGCACCTTGAGTCGTTTTCTTTTCGAATTGCCCACCATCCGCAATCCTCGGTGGAATCGGCGCCCCATGCCCGCCCCACCATGCATCCTGCCCAGCATACCGCCCCCGAGCCCCCCGGGGAATCGACCGCGAACTCTCGGTCCGTTGCGAATGCATCCAATTCCACGTCCGATGTTCGGCCCGGGGGGTAGGCGGACCGCATGACGGTGGTAGCCGTTGTTCCCGCGGTATAGGTTATTCCGGCTGTGTCGGTAGTTTCCGATTTTCGAGTTCACGGCGATCGACCGACCGATCTTCGTAGTAGGTCCCTACGATATTTCGCGGGTGTAGGGAACTTGCCGCCATGGATGGCCGCCAAAGGCATACGCAGAAGGATCGATCCCAGCGGGTCGGCGATCGACGCGATGTCGCGCGCTGCTCGATCACGGAGCTCGATTGCAACGCGATCGCTTTCGGCGAGAGACGGGTTCTATTGGGGAGACGTTACCTGACATGGCTGGAAAGACCCACCGAATGGAAAGGCATCGTGCGGAGGGTTCTGACCGCTGGGCGTCGGAAACGCGGCGGACACGGTGTCCCCTATGCCAGAGTCCCATTGACGTGGAGGGCGGCGAGCGCGCCGTCGAGGTGAATTGCTGGTCGTGCGGGTTGAAGTTCACCCACGAGCCCTTCACCCCCGCTGAGGCAGCGTTCCCCGTTTCGGCGCGGGCGTGCCCGGCAGGACCTTTGGAACGCTGGCTGTCGGGCGAACCGATTCAGCCTCACCATGTGGGGACCCGAGTTCAATTGACCCGCTGGTGCCGGCGCCGGCCGTGGCTGGCCGCATCGCTGGCCATCGCGCTGGTAGTGCTCGTGGGCACGGCGGGGGGCGGGATCGCGGCCTGGTCGGTCAGTGCGGCGCGGCTGGCGCGAACGGAACGGAGCCGCCACGAAGCCCACGAGGCCCGTCGCCAGGCCGAAGCGAGGGCCCAGGCGCAGGCGCAGCGGGTTGCCGCCGGCGAAGCGAAGGCGGCCGAAGAGACGGCGCGGCGCCTCGAGGCCGAGCAGCGACGGGAAGAGGCCGTACGACTCCTTCGCCAGGCGGAGAAGCGACTCGCCGCGGCCGAGCGCGAGCGCGACGAGGCCCAACAACGCGCGCGGCGCGAACTGGCCGATCAGCTCTCCGCCGAGGCGGAAGCCTACCTGGTCAACCGGCCGCTCTACAGTGTGTTGCTCGCCGGCGAGGCTCTGCGGTCGATCCAGGGGGAGGAACAGCCGCTGCCGGCCGAGACGACCCAGATCCTCCGCGACGGGCTGGCCCGCGTCGGCGGGATCGAACTGACGGGGCACGAGGGCGCCATTCAGGCCCTGGCGATCACTCCCTGCGGGAGATGGCTGGTCACCGGCAGCCTCGACACGACGGTACGGCTGTGGGACCTTGCCGAGACCGACCCCGACGCCGGCAGCCGCGTCCTCAAAGGCCATGAGGCCCGGGTCACCGCCGTGGGCGTGAGCCCCTCGGGACGCTGGCTGGTCACCGCCGGACTGGACGCGAGGGCCATCTGCTGGGACCTGCACGCCGCCGAACCCGAGAAGAGCGGACGGGTGCTTTGCGGGCATGGAGGGCGCATTAACGCCCTTGCATTCTGCCCCGAAGGCCGCCACCTGGTGACCGCCGGCGGCTGCTTCGAGGCCGACGACAATACAGCCCGCCTTTGGGATCTTGCTGCATCCGATCCGGCCGCCGCCCCGATCGTCCTTCGCGGACACGGCAAGCCGATCTTATCGGTGGTGGTTTCCGGCGACGGCCGCTGGGTCGCCACGGCCGGCGAAGACCGAACGATCCGCCTCTACGACCTTTTCGCCCGCCATCCCGCCGCCGAACAGATCGTACTCCGCGGCCACGAGGGGTGGGTGGGCGCACTCGCCGTGACGCCGGACGGTCGCCGGCTCGTCTCCGGCAGCTTCGACGGCACGGTGCGTCTCTGGGATCTGACCAGCCCGCAGCCGCCCCTGGAGCCGGCGGTCCTCCGCGGGCATCAGGGGTGGGTCAGTTGCGTCTCGGTGAGCCGCTGCGGGCGGTGGCTGGCCTCGGGGAGCTTTGACAAGACGGTGCGGCTGTACGACCTTTCGGCCGAGGATCCGGCGGCTTCCGTGCACGTCCTCTCCGGCCACGAGGGGCGCGTCCGCACGGCGGTCTTCTCCCCCGACAGCCGCCTGCTGGCGACGGGCAGCTTCGACCGTACGGTGCGCGTCTGGGACCTTGCCGATCCCGACCCGGCAATCGGTGCGGCCGTCCTCCGCGGCCACGAGGGACCGATCAATACCCTGGCGATCAGCCCCGACAGCCGCTACCTGGCCACGGGCAGCGGCGACAGCTTCGGGGCCCGCGACAGCGTCGTGCGGCTCTGGGATCTTTCCGTCGAGGGCCTCATCGACACGGCGCGGCGAACGGCGGTCCGCCGCCTGGCTGAGAAGGAGCGCCGCCAGCTCCTCCTCCGCGCCGCCCAGCGAAGCGAACCTCTCCGCTAACCGCACTTCGCGCGCCCTTTTCCGCCGCCGACAGAGCGGCGGCGCCCAACGCTTCACCTCCGCGGATGGTTGCGGCCGCTTACGAGCGGTCGATTCCAGATCGTTGCCAGGCGGCCGCAGGGCTGGCTACAATGATGGCACGCTGGAACCTCCCCGCCCTGCCCCACCCCGCCGCCCGCCTGGAGATCCGCCATGTCCGCCTCCCGCTGGACCCGCCGCCAGCTCTTGGCCGCCGCCGCCGCCGGCGCGGTGGTGCCGACCTGCATCCCCTCAGGAGTGCTCGGCTACGCCGGGCGCCGCGGTGCCGCCGAGCGGATTGTCGTGGGGCACATCGGCGTGGGCGGCTTCGGCTCGGTGCATCTGCAACACATGCTGGCGTTCCAGGACGAGGGGCGCGCCGGCGTGGCCGCCGTGTGCGACTGCGACCGGCAACGGCTCGCAGCCGCCGCCCAGGCCGCCGGCGACGGCGCCACGGCCTACCCCGACTACCGAGCCCTGCTCGAGCGCGAGGATATCGACGCCGTGGTCATCGCCACCCCCGATCACTGGCACGCCCTCCAGTCGATCCAGGCCTGCCAGGCCGGCAAGCACGTCTACGTGGAGAAGCCCTCTTCCGTGACCGTGCGTGAGGGGGAGGCCATGGTGGCCGCCGCCCGCCGCTATCGCCGGGCCGTGCAGGTCGGTGCCCAGGGTCGCACCGGCCTGGGCGCCTGGTACACGTGCCGGGCCATCCGTAACGGCATCGTCGGCCGGGTGAATAAGGTGACCTGCTGGCACTATGCCAGCCCCTCCGGCGGCTTCGACCCCGACGAACCGCCCCCTGCTGAGCTCGACTGGGACCTGTGGCTGGGCCCGCTCCGCTGGCGCCCCTTCAACCGCGGCTACCACCCGGCCAGCTTCCGCTGGCTGATGGAGTCCGGAGGGGGCCAAATCCGCGACCGCGGCGCCCACCAGTTCAGCACCATCCTCTGGTGCATGGAGGCCGACGAGCAGACCGCCTTCACCGTCGAGGCCACCGGCACGACGCCGGCTGCCGGTCTCTGGGACAGCGCGGTCGACATGGAGGTTACGTATACCTTCCGCGACCCCGACTGGACCCTCGTCTGGGGACAGCCGGGCCATCAGGTGGGCAAGACGGAGTTCGGCAACGTCTTCTGGGGCGAAGACGGTCACCTGGTGCTCGAGTGGGAGGGTGCCTACCGCGGCGCCGAGCCCGAGGCGGTGAACTTTCAGGTCCCGCCGGGCGGCGTGGAGCCATACCGCACCGACGAGTACGCCGACTTCAACATGAACCACAAGGCCGACTGGTTCAAAGCGATCCTCGATCCCGACTACCGGCCCGCCGTGGACATCGAGATCGGCCACCGAACCGCGAACCTGTGCAATCTAGGCAATCTCGCCTTCCTCCTGGGCCGCAAGCTCGTTTGGGACGGCCATCAGGTCGTGGACGATCCCGAGGCCAACCGCCTCCTGAGCCGCCCGGAACGCTATCCCTATTGCACTCCCGCGAGCGTTTGAACTCCGCTCCGAGTGCCCGCCACCGGCCGGCACCGGCACTGCGGCCGCCGGGTGTACCCCTGGTATCTGCCAGTCGAGATTGGAACGATGCCCATTTCCCCTTTCGGAAGACTGCTCGCCGCCTGCGGCGCGATCCTCGCCGCGTTCGTCACCGGCCGGGGGCTGGCCTGCGAAGCCCTGCAGCCCGGGGAACCGGTGGACTACGGTGAATTGGCCTTCTTTCCCGACCGGTGGCGGGAGGCCGATGTGGACATGCTGATGGTGCCCTGGTACGGCGAGCACGTGGTCTTTCTCACCACCGACGCGGACTTCGACGGCCGGGTCATGCGGCGCCTCGCCGAGCGGCTCGACGGTGCGTGGGCCCTCTACGGCGAGTTGACCGGCCAGGAGCCGCGGCTGTTCAAGCACCTCGAGGGCAAGGCCACGATCACCGCCGTACCCGGCAGCGAGCTCACCTGCGGCCTCGGCTGCGGATTCGTCGGCTGGACGGGCATCGAGGTGGCGGGCTTCTACGATGCCGACTACCCCCTGCTCCAGTCGCAGCCCGAGACGATGCCGCACTACTACTTCTACGAGATCGGGCGGAACTACTACACCTTCGGCGATCGCCACTCGCTGTTCACGACCGGCTATGCCGTCTTCATGCGCTACGTCTGCATGGACGCCCTGGAGTGCGAAGACCCCGACTACCCGACCCGCGAGGTGATCGAGAAGGCTGAAAAGCTCTTTGCGGAGACCGACATCCCTTACCTGCGCGGCTTCACCACGCTGGGCGGCCTCGGCGAGAAGGACCATCGGCTCGAGGACGCCGATGGGCGCCCCATCACGCCTTCCGACCAGCCGGTGCTCTACGCGTCGGCGATGCTCAAGCTTTGGCGGGAGCAGGGGGGCAACGCCTGGCTGAAACGCTTCTTCCGGCATCTCGCCGCCTGCGAGGAGATTGAACCGAAAGACGCCGAGGCGGCCTTACAGCAGTCGCTCAACTGGCTGGTTGCCGCTTCGCTGGCTGCCGGGGAGGATCTCACGGAGCTTTTCGTCGATCGATGGCGGATGCCGCTGGGAGCGGAGGCGCAACAGGCCCTCTCGTCGATCGACTGGGGCGACCCCGATGCCGACGCCGCGGCCCTCGTCGGGAGCATCCCGCTCGAAACGTCGCCGTAGGCGGTTCTTCCCGTCCGGTTGAGAGGTTTCCCCCCAACGGCCCGGACAAGGCCTTCCTTCAGGCGGCCTGCTGCAGAACTTCGGCGGGGGCATCGATTTCGACGGCTATGGTGCGGATCCGGCCGGCGCGGTCGATGCGCAGCTCGACGCGATCCTCGGCCGCGTGCATCCGCTCACGGAAGAGGTCGTCGTGGGAAAGCTCCTCGCCGTCCACGGCATAAACATAATCGCCGGCCTTCAAGCCGGCGCGGGCGGCGGGCGAATCGTCGACGACGTGCGTGAGCACCACCGCCCCCGGCTCGGCGTCGTCCACCTCCCAGGTGATCCCCACGCGAAGCGGCTTCTGCGGGTGGGGCGGCGCATCGGGCTCGAGCGGCGCATCGGGCGGGGCCAAGGCCCCCACCGGCGCCCGCGGCCGGGAGCGGCTCTCCGAGGTGGCGGCGGCGCGGAAGGCGGGGACCTCGGCGGCGGAGGCCAGTTCGTGGACTGCCGCAAAGGCGAATCGCGTCACGCGCCACATCCCCTCGCGGTCGATCTGCTCGGCGGTGTCCGTGGGTCGGTGGTAGTCTTCATGGATGCCGGTATGGACGGTCACGGCCGGAATGTCCGCAGCGACGAAGGGATGGTGGTCCGAAATGGGGGGCACACCTCGGGGAAAGCGCAGCGACAGATCGGCATCGCCGTTCATCTCGGCGAAGAGGCGGCGGACGCCGAAGCCGCTCCGCGCGCCCAGCAGGTGGACCTCGTCGCTGCGAAGGCGGCCGATCATGTCGATGTTGAAGTGGTAGCGGACCGACTCCAACGGCACCGTGGGATGAGCCACCCAATGACGCGAGCCGAGGAGTCCCTTCTCCTCGGCGTCCCACAAGGCGAAAAGGATCGACCGCGGCGGCGGCTCCGGGAGGAGGCTGAAGGCCTCGGCGAGCTCGAGGACGGCGGCGACGCCGCTGGCGTTGTCGTCGGCACCGTTGTGGATCTCGCCCACCTGGCCGCGGCTGCTCTGCTTCGTGCCGAAACCGATATGGTCGTAATGAGCCCCGACCACAATCGTCTCTCCGCGGAGTTCTGGGTCGCTCCCCTCGAGGCGGGCCAGGACGTTTCGGTAGTTGGTGTCGAATTCCTGGTAGTAGCCGTCGGTCCCCGCAGGCGGGATGCCGAGTTCCTCCAGGCTGGCCACGATCGCCTCCGCCGCGCGGCGCGCAGCATCGGTCCCCGCTTCGCGGCCCTCAAAGGCGTCGTCGGCAAGGTGCTCCACGTGGCCGAAGAGCGTCTCCGCCGAGATCGACTCGATCGCCGCCCGATAGCCGGCCGACCGTTCCCCCGCCCATACCGGGACAAGACACGAGGCGAGAACGGCTGCGGCAACAAACAAACGGAGCGCGATTCGCTGTCTCCCGGCCGGGGGGTATTGCGGAAGGTTCATCGTGCTGTCGGTTCTCGGGTGAACGTGCGGGGGGCATTGCGCCCGGGATGACGAACGCATAAAATTATACACGCCCGCGCTTCCCCTGGTGAGAACCGCCCCCGAGAAAA
The DNA here is from genome assembly GCA_007119795.1 of Planctomycetales bacterium. The sequence goes on from SKOZ01000055.1 coordinate 20,732, forward strand.
CCGGGGCGAGGACCTCGCCGCTCGTCCCCTAGGTACCGGCATCATGTCTCCCATCGTTCGCTTCTCCGTGTCCGTCGAAGACGACCTGCTCGAACAGTTCGACCGCTACTGCCGGCAAGAGCAGTTCGCCACCCGCAGCGAGGCCGTCCGCCAGCTCATCCGTGAGGCGCTGACCACGCGGGCTTGGGAGTCGGCCTCCCAGGACGCCGCCGGTACCCTCACGCTGGTCTACGACCACCACCGCGCGCAGCTCCGCGACAAGCTCATCGAAGTCCAGCACGACAACGTCGACCTCGTGGTCTCCACCGTCCATGCCCACCTCACGCACGACCTCTGCCTGGAGGTGATCGTTCTCCGCGGCCCCGCCCAGCGCCTTCGCCAGGTCGCCGCCCAGCTCCGCGGCCTCAAGGGCATCCACCGCGGCGAACTGGTCATGGCCAGCGCCCGGCACCCGTAGGCCGAGCGGGGTGTGGTGCCGCCTACGCCTTCCGTCCCAGCATGCGGTCCAGGGCGTCGGAGGTGTGGTAGACCAGGGCCTCGGGCCAGTGGGGGAAGGGGTTGAAGTACTCGAAGGTGAGGTAGCCGCGATAGCCGATCTCGTCCAGGGACTCGAGGACGGCGGGCCAGTTCGTGGTCCCGTCCAGCAAGGGCCGGAAGGCGTTCAAGTTGAACTCGTTGGCCTTCTTCGAGTACTCCTTCAGGTGCGTGTTCTTGATCCGCTTGCCCAGCAACTGGATCCAATGTTCGGGGAAGTGGTAGAGCATGATGTTCCCCGTGTCGAAGTGGACCTGGACCCAGGGCGACTCGAAGCCGTCGACGAAGTCGATCATCTCCCCCGGCGTGTGCAGGAAGCCGTTGGTGAAGATGTTCTCCATGTTGAGATACACCTCGTGCTTCTCCGCCTCGGGTATCATCTGGCGGACGGCCTCGCGGGCCCGGCGGCAGCAGACGTCGAAGCGGACCGGCGGCTCGTCCTCCAGCCAGGGGACGTACGTGGCGCCGGGAACGACGAGAAGGTTGTCCGTCCCCAGGAGGCGGGCGGCGCGGATCATCTGCAGGGAGAGCTCCAGCCCCTTCTTGCGGCGTTCGGGGTCTTCGTGCGTCAGGGCATAGGGCCAGAAGAGGAACGAGCAGACGCCGCTGATGCCCAGCTCCATATCGGCGGCCATCCTGCCGATGCGACGGATATCGGCCTCGCTGGCCTCCGGCGAGAGATCGCCTTCGAGGGCGAAGTTGACCTCGACGCCGTCGAAGCCCGCATCCTTGCAAATCTCGAAACACTCCTTGAGCGACATCTTCTCGGGATAGGGAAGCGCCCAGAGGTTGATCGACGTCTTCATGTCGTAGCGCTTCGAGGGGCCTTCTTCCGCAGGGGCGGCCGTAGTACCCTCCTCGGCAGCAGCCAGGCCCTGCCCGGCCACAAAGGCGCTGCCGAAGGCGGCAGTGTAGGCCAACACCTCCCGCCGGCTCAGACCGCAACCCTTCGTCTCACCGTTCTCCCTGCTCGCGTCGCGCGCCATGGCAACCTCCCGGATATTAGTGCGTGGAAATGGGTGACCAACTCCCTCCCCGTGCCAGCCGCCACCGTCGGCGCCGGCTTCTCCCGTCCATTTTACCCTCCCCTACGGTGGCGGGCCACGCGCGACGTACCGGCCTTCTCAACCCTTCCCTCTTTCGGGAATCGCGCCGCGCTGTTGCCGATGCCGCGGCTCGATGCGGTCCTTGCCGACCACCGGCCGCAGGACCTCGGGAATCACCACGCTGCCGTCGGCCTGCTGGTTGTTCTCGAGGATGGCGATCAGGGCGCGGCTGACGGCCACGGCGGTGCCGTTGAGGGTGTGGGCGAAGCGGGTCCCCTTCTCGCCCTTGACCCGGTAGCGGATGTTCAGGCGGCGGGCCTGGTAGTCGGTGCAGTTCGAGGTGCTGGTGACCTCGCCGAATCCGCCGCGGCCGGGCATCCAGGCCTCGAGGTCGAACTTGCGGTAGGCGGGACCGCCGAGGTCGCCGGTGGCAGTATCCACGACGCGGTACGGGAGGCCCAGCCCGTCGAAGAGGCGGCACTGCAAGTCGCGGAGGTGGTCGAGCATGGCGTCGCTGTCGCCGGGGAGGGTGAAGGCGAACATCTCCACCTTGGTGAACTGGTGGACGCGGTAGAGCCCGCGGCTGGCGCGGCCGGCGGCGCCGGCCTCGGTGCGGAAACAGTGACTGACGCCGCAGAGTTTGAGCGGGAGGTCCTCGGCCTCGATCGTCTGCCCGGCCAGCATCCCCCCCAACGTGATCTCCGCAGTGGCCACCAGGCTCAGCTCGGTCTGGTCGAGGCGGTAGATTTGCGTCTCCGGCCCGCGGGGGCTGAAGCCGATGCCCTCGAGGATCTCGTTCCGCGCCAGGTCGGGCGTGGTCGTGGGGATGAAACCCTCGGCAGCCAGGACCGCCAGGGCGTAGCGCTGCAGGGCGAGCTCGAGGAGGACGGCTTCGTGCCTGAGGAAGTAGAAACCCGCCCCCGCGACCCGCGCCCCGGCTTCGAAATCGACCAGGTCCAGCTTCTCGGCGAGCTCGACGTGGTCGCGGGGCGGAAAATCGAACTCCGGCAGCGGTGTGGGGCCGCGGAAGAGCTCGAGATTCGCCGCGTCATCGTCGCCCACGGGGGCGTCGGGGTGGGAGAGGTTGGGGATCGACCGCAGGATGGACTCCGCCTCGGCCGCCAGGCGGTCGAGGGCCTCGCGGGCCACATTGGTCTGTTCGCGGAGCAGGCGGCCCTCCTCCTTGCGGGCCTCGCGCTCGGCGGGGTCCCGGGCCTGGCCGATCGACTTCGAGACCTGATTGGCGCGGCGGTTGAGATCCTCGACTTCGGCGAGCTTGATCTTGCGGAGCCGTTCCAGCTCGACGAAGCGGTCGACGTCGACATCGACGCCTCGCCGCCGGCAGTTCGCATTGACCTCTTCTGCATTCTCGACGATGAATCTGGACTCGAGCATGAGGACCTCACAAGAGCGCACCAACACCGATCGCGGCCGCGAGAAATGCCAGCAACACGATCAACACCATTACCCCGGCGGCCACCGCCGCACCGACCTTCTTCCACGACGTCGGGGCTGTGCCCGAAGCACGCCCCGTCTGCCCGTTGACCAGGAACCGGAACACCCGGTCCTGGTAGCGGTAGGCCATGATCCACACCGGCAGCAGCACCGGCTCGCTGGTCCGCGACTCGACGAGGACGTTGACCTTCACGTTGCGGCTGCGAGCGGGGGCATAAACCGCACAAGCCTGCCGCTCGCCCTCCTCGATCCCCTGCTGGGCCAGGGGGCGGGCGTATTTCCGCGGCAGGGTGAACTGCTCCACGGTGACGTTGTCCAGATCGACCTGCTCGGGCGGCACTCCTGCCGCCAGGTTGAAGGGACAAAGCTGGGCTGTCTCGTGCGAGCGAAGCGCTCCGCTCGCCCCCACCAGCAGACCATCGTATTCACCGCCGTGTTCGCCCGTTAGGGGAAACCAGTCGCCGCGTGCGCCCGGCGGGGTGTGGCTGGTATCAGCCGTCCAGTACGTGTGGGTGCGCGCGCGGAAGACCCAGTAGGGAACGTAAACGGGCGTCATGTGAACCACCGCCGCTTGTTCCGAAAGGTCGCTCGGCCGCCAGAAACCCTTCCCCAGCCATTGCCGCATGGCGGCCAGGGCCTGCGCGCGGCCTACCCCGAAAGGGACCACCCGCGCGGGGGCCAGGATGCGCTCGTCCCGTTTCTCCGCCAACTCGACCGAGCCACAGAAGGGACAGCGGAGGCTGCGGGCCGCGGCGTCGTAGCTCATCGAGGCCCCGCAGCCGGAACACTGGAAGTTGTGCGTGGCGATCCGCGCCCCATCGTGCCGTAACCCGGCCCCCTCCGCCACCGGCGCCTCCGTACCACAATTGGCGCAGAAGAGATCCTCCTCGTCGATCAGGCTGCTGCAGACGTCGCAATGGGTCGTCGGCTCACTCATGCATCGATCGTCCTGCCGATCCGCCTCACCTTCCCTGGATCTTTTGCACCAGCTCACCGACGGTCTGCTCGAGAAGGGCGTGGCCGCCGAAGGTCATCCCCAGGGCGCGGAGCTTGCCGGTGGCGATCTGGTGTTTCGGCTCGGCCGCCTCTCCGCGGATCTCGCTCTGGCTGTTGGCGATGCGGCGGGCCAGCGAGGCAACCTCGTGCTCGGAGACATAGCGATCGCAGCAATTGTAAGCCTGGCCGGCGACGCCTTCGGCGTCGAGCAACAGGCATACGGCCCGCGCCACGTCGGCGACGTGAACCTCCTTGCCGCCGCGGAGACACTCGACCGCCTCGCCCCGGACCACGGCCGAGACCAGCTCGTACCACTTGCTCCGCTGTTGGGGGAAGGCGAGTCCGTAGACGCCGGTGGGCCGCAGGGCACAGATCGGATAGCCCTCACCCAATCCATAGCTGTGGACGAACTTCTCCAGGGCCGCCTTGTGGGCGCCGTAGGGACTCGTAGGCCAGAGGGGGTGTGTCTCGTCCAGAGGGCGGTCGCCGAGGATCACTTCGTGAACCGCGCACGTGGAAAGGAAGATGAACCGCCGAACGCCTGCTTCCCGCGCCGCCTCGATGAGCCGGACCGTGCCTACCACGTTCCGCTCCACAAACTCGACCAGATCGCCCTCACCCCCACGAAACCCCCCTCCGGGGTGATGAAGGGCGGTGTGGACCACCGCATCGCAGCGGCGGACGAGATGCCGGATGCTGGCAGCGTCTGCCAGTTCGCCCTCCACCCACTCGATCAAGCCGCCGGTCACCTGGGTGGTCCGCGCCCCGGCCGTCGGCAGCGGGCCGCGCCAGCCCGGGACCACCACAGGACCGCCCCGGAAGCGGTCGACCAGGGGCTGGAAGTACTCGGCTCGGACCAGACCCCGGCGGTCGCTGGTGGTGCGGTGCCAGCACCGCACCACCTCACCCCGCGCAACCAGAGCGGCCGCAATGTATCGTCCAATGAATCCCGTGGCGCCTGTCAATGCAACCCGCATCGTCGAATCGCTCCTGACGGTGTATTCCGCAACCGACCCATCCGGCCCTCAATTATGACGCCGCCGACTTGCAATGCTACCCCTACCCCGCCGAGCCCGAGCTGCCCGCAGTTTGCAGCCGTCTGCAAGGCCGTCTACGATAAGGACTGCCGTCACCTTGACCGGGTGATCCAGCGGCTCGATTTCGCGAGAGTTCCGCTCGTGCCACTCTGCCAGCCCTCGGAACTCGCACTCTGCGGCGCCACCTACCCCTGGCAATCGACTTCTGGCCCACGGAATCAACTCCCATGAAACGCCCCTATCCGCTCCCGTTCCTCTTGGGCTCGCTGGCCGGCACCGCCTGCCTTCTCACCATTCTCGCGTTCCCGCGGCAGGTGGAGGCCGCCGAGCCGCCACCGCCCGCCGACCTGCCGAGCTTCAGCGGAGTCTATCCCCATCTGGCCGCGCTGGCCGACTCCTACAGCGAGAGCGGCATTGGAGCCGTGGTCCCCTGGGCCGACCGCCTCTGGTACGTCAGCTACGTGGCCCACAAGGCCGGCGAGGGCGTGGGGCTCTTCGAAATCGCAGCCGACCTCTCGTCGATCCACCGCCGCCCGGAGAGTGTCGTGGGAACACATGCCAACCGCATGATCCACCGCGAGTCGCAGCAGTTGATCATCGGCCCCTATGCCATCGACCGGGAGGGGAACGTCCGCGTCTTCGAGGACCTCACCGGCGAGCGGCTCACGGCCACCATGCGGCACCTGAGCGACCCGGAAAACATGGTCTACTTCCAGGCCATGGAGGGGAATTTCTATGAGGCCGACGTCCACACCCTGACGGCGCGGCGCCTCTTCGACCTCCGCGAGGTGCTGGAAATGCAGGGCCGCGCCCACTTCAAGGGTGGCTACACGGCCCAAGGCCGCGTGGTCGTGGCCAACAACAGCTACGGCGGGCGGGACGTGGGGAGCGAACACCCGGCCGGACCTGGGGCGTACCCGCCGAACGAAGGTCGGCTCGCCGAGTGGGACGGGTCGCGCTGGCAGATCCTCCACCGGACTGCTTTCTGCGACGTGACCACGGCGGCGGGCATCGAGGCCGTGCCCGACGACGACCGTCCCCTTTACGCCGTCGGCTGGGACCGCCGCAGCATCCTGCTCGACGTCCTCACCGGCGGCGAGTGGACCACCTACCGGCTCCCCAAGGCAAGCCACAGCTACGACCACGGCTGGTGCACCGAGTGGCCGCGGATCCGCGCCATCGCCCCCGGCAAGCTGATGCTCGACATGCACGGCCTTTTCTACACGCTCTCGCCCGACTTCGGCGCCGGCAATGCCGGCGGGCTCGAACCGATGGTGACCCACCTGAAGATGGTCCCCGACTTCACCGTCTACGGCGACCGGCTGGTGCTCGCGGGCAACGAGAATTCGGTTCTGGGGCACGGCGACCGCTTCGGCGGGCAACCGCAGTCGAATCTCTGGTTCGGCACCCTCGACGAACTCCGCCTGTGGGGTGATCCCGGCGGCTGGAGCGGTCCCTGGCTCCGCGACGCCGTGTCCGGCGGCCAGCCGAGCGATCCCTTCTTCATCGGCGGCTTTCCCCACCGCGTCCTCCACGTCCGCCGCGAGGCGGCTCCCATGGCTCCGCTGGCCCGCTGCGGGACCCAGTTCCAGGTCACCGAGCTGCCGGCTGAGCTGCGGAGGCTGACGGCCGTCTCCATCGACCGCGGCCCCTGGGACCGCCCCGCTCCCCCGTTGGCCTTCACGGTGGATCGGCCGGTCGCCATCTACCTGGCCGTCCACGATCGCGGCACACCGACCCTCCCCGATGGCTGGGAGCGGACTGCGTTGCGTGCCCGCTGGCAAGCACATACCGGCTTTTCCGACACGATCTACCGCCGCGAGTTCCCTGCCGGCCGTGTCGACCTTCCCGGGCACGACGGCTACGACGCCGAAGGCGACCTTTACGGGGTTCCGCACCTGGCCCTCCTCCGCGCTCGGGAAGACGACGGGCCGGTCGCCGTCGAACCCATCCCCGGCCAGCCGGAGGTCCACGTGGTCGATCTGCCCGCCGCGGCCGATTCGCCCGGTGCGGTCGACTTTCGGCTGGAGGTGGATCGTCGTGGCACGGGCCAATGGGAGGCACTCGGCCAGATCGAGGTCGCGCCGGAGGGCTACGCCCACCATATCCTGCCCACCGATCTGGATGCCCGCTGGATGCGAATCGTCCCGGAGGCCGATGTATCCGTCAGCGCCCAGTTCCACTTCACGCCACAGTACCGCGACCGGGAACCTGAGCGGCGGTTTGCCGCGCTGCCGGCCGTCGACGCCGAACACCCGCGGATCGATGGCGCCGCGATCCCCTTCGCCGACCGCCTTTGGATGGTCACGTACGCGTCCGACGCGGAGGGGAACCTCACCGGAGGCGGCCTCTACGAGGTCGACGAGGACGTTCGCCCGGTCCGCCGCAAGGAGTCGATCGAGGGAAGCTTTGCCAACCGCAAGATAGTCGCCGGACAGTTGAGCCTCGGCCCCCACCTGATCGATGAGGGGGGGACCGTACGGACGGTGGCCGCTCTGGGTGGAGAAAAGGTCGCCTCCGTAGCCCGCCACCGCGAGCCGGATCGGGTGTACTACCTGACGCTCGACGGGCGGCTGATCGACGCCGACCTTGCGACTCTCCAAGCGGTGGCCACCATCGACGTGCCCGCCGAGTTGGAGCTCGCCGAGGAGGACCTACTCTTCCAGGCGGCCCACAACCAGTCGGGCACGGTGATCGTCGCCGCCCGCAGCCGCGACGGCCGCAGCGGCCTCCTGGCCGAATGGGACGGTGCTGCGTGGACATCCATCGACCGCCGGCCGTTCGCCGAAGTCAGCAACCTGGGGGCCATGAGCGAGCAGGTGGTGGCCCTCGGCTGGGACGAGGCCTCGGCGCTGGTGCGGAGGCGGGAGGGGGCGGGGCGCTGGCGGACGTATCGGCTTCCCAAGGCCGAAGCCGCCTACGACACCGCCGGCGTGATGCCGGGCCCCCGGCTCCGCGAAGTGGTCACCGAGCGGCTGCTCATGGACCACCACGGACTCTTCTACGAGGTCTCCGGTCTTCCCTATGCCTGGAGCATCCGCCCCATCGCCACGCACGGGAAGCGCGTGAGCGAGTTCGGTTCCTGGCGGGGGATGCTGATGCTCTTCGGCGTCGACGCCGCGGCCGGGAGCGGCGGCAATGTGGTCCGCAGCGGCGAGGCGGCCCTCTGGCTGGGGACGGTGGACGACCTCTGGCGGTTCGGCCGCCCCCGAGGGAGCGGCGGCCCCTGGAAGGAGACAGCCGTGACCGCGGGCGAACCGTCCGATCCCTTCCTGATGACCTGCTTCGAGCACCAGCGGCTGGTCGCGACCAACCACGGCGAGGAGGTGGTGACGATCCACATCGAGATCGACGCCACCGTGGACGCGGCGGCTTGGGGGAGCTACGCCCGGCTGGTCGTGGATCCCGGCGCCTCGGCGGAGCATGTCTTTCCCGCCGGCTTCGCCGCCCATTGGGCCCGCCTCACCGTCGACCGCGCCGCCGTGCTCTCGGCCGAGTTCGAGTTCGAGTGATTAATCCTCTCCGCCCAACAGGCCCGCGATGACATGTGCGGCGATCCACAGGCCCGCGGCGCCGCCCAAGAGTACCATGGCGTAGCGGGTCCAGTGCGCCAGGGTGGCCGGCTCGCCGTGGGCCGTGCGGCCGCTCAGGTAGGCGACGTCGGCATAGCGCACGGCGAGGAGGAGCACGACGGTAACCCAATAGACGGCGTCGGCCGCGGAGAGCGCATCGGGCCGCTCCTGGATGATCACCAGGGCGCAGAGGGCGAGGATCGCGTTGCCGAGCATTACCCAAAAGACCCTTGCCAGGCAGCCGAGCGGCTGGTGGCCGGAGGGGAGGACTTCCGCTTGCGGAGGAGCCGGGGTTTCTTGGCTGTTCCTGGTCATGGAGGTGTCACTTCTTGGTCGTCGGTGAGCGTGAACCGCGGCACCGGCCCACAGGGGGGCCGCCAGATCCAGCCTGCACCGACGGCTGGTCGGCCTCCCATGGCGTGCCGCGGGCGGCCGTTCCGCAACCATAGCCTGCCTGCCCCCCCATGCAGGCCACGCGTCCGGAAACGATCGCTGGTAAGAGGACGTAGGGTCGCAGGCGGCTTACAAGAGAAAACGGCAGAGGACCGTACAGGCGTCGGCAGCGGAGTGGAAGACGACCGCGCGTGGGTGCGGCTCATTGGGCGCAATGGTCGAGTAGGGCAATCCGCCGCAGGGTCGCTCAGAGGGCGGAGGCGAGGAGGACGATTCCCAGCGCGGGAGTCGCCGCGGCAACTCCAGTGCCCCTACCGCGGGGAGGGTGGGGTTGGTTGCAGGCTCGGCAGGAGTGGGAGGGAGACAGCCGGCGCCGCGGGGGACGAATTGGAGCAGCCCCGATACGCCGGCCGCAGTGGCTTCCGAAACGCGCTGCTCCGCCGCAACGGACACGCCGGCACCCCCCGGCAGGGCAAGGAGAGCCGGCAACAGCCCGACGGTAAGTGACACCCGCACACTCCACGATCTTAGAACGCACTGCCGTTCGTCGGTGGTCTCGCCGTACACGGTCTCGTCCTGTTTCGATGGGGAGGAATTCATGCCGTTACGGAGTCTCCAGAAAGAACCGAGCCGCATGCCCCTGCCGCGGACTAGTAAAGACACACCAAACCAGGTGTTCTAGCACCTAGCCCTACAAATACACCAAACGCCAGCAGAAAGTGGTCTGCAAAGTATACCCCTTTTGACCGGGACGGTCGATGCCCTCGGTTGGCGGCGGGGGGCGATGGCGACTACGATGAAGGAGGCACGTGACATCGGTTCCTCCTCATCGATTGGCGGAGTCGGGCCATGGAAGTGGAACAACTCGGACCGTATCGGATCGGCCGCAGGATCGGGCGCGGCGGCATGGGAGCGGTCTACGAGGCCGTCAACCAACTGACGGGCGAAGCTGCTGCCGTCAAGATTCTCGCTCCCGCGTTCGGCAACCAGGAGGGATTCCGCCACCGTTTCGAGGCGGAGATCGAGACCCTTCGCAAGCTGAACCACCCGAACATCGTGCGGCTCTTCGGTTTCGGCCAGCAGGGGGAGCATCTCTACTACGCCATGGAACTAGTCGACGGCACGAGCCTCGAGGATGAGATTCGCCAGGGGCGCCGCTTTCCTTGGCGCGAGGTGGCCGAGATCGGCATCGCCATGTCGCGGGCGCTCCGCCATGCCCACGACCGCGGTGTCGTCCACCGCGACATCAAGCCGGCAAACCTCCTCTTGGACCGCGATGGAGCCGTTAAACTCTCCGATTTCGGCATCGCACGCCTCTTTGGTGGTATGGGACTGACGGCAGCCGGGAGCGTCATCGGCACGGTCGAGTACATGCCGCCGGAACAAGCCGACGGCCGCCCCGTCGACCCGCGCAGCGACCTCTACAGCCTCGGCGGCGTACTCTACGCCCTTCTTGCCGGCCGCCCCCCACTGGTGGGCCGCGCACTCGCCGAAGTCATCGACAAACAGCGCCACGAGATCCCTCAGCCGGTGCGGACCTATGCCCCGGATACGCCGGAGGAATTGGAGGCGATCCTCGCCCACCTTCTCGAGAAGGAGCCCCACCGGCGTCCCGTGAATGCCACGTTGCTGGCCAAGCGACTGCAGGCGATGGTCCACGCCCTCTCTGTGCGGCACGACACTGCGACGGACCCCCCCGCCGAAGCACCGCCGCAGACGGCGGAGGGAGAGACCTGCGGCTTCCAGCTCAGGCATTCCGACTCGGTCCCGACGCCGTCGAACGCAGATTCCAGCGGGGAGTTCCCTTCCACCCGATTGATGGGCGACTCGAATCCGCCAGCCGTCGCTGTACCCCCGGCGTTCGAACCGGGTACTTCGCCTCCGGCGTCCGAGGCGCCACGCGAGGCAGCGCAGCAGAAAGGCGCAGCGACGCAAGCCGGCGAGTCGGCTCCGCCGTCGGTCGAGGCAAAGAGCACCTCGACTCGCTTTGCGGTCGCGCGCCAAGTCACCGCAGGCGGTGAGGCCGCGACGATCGGGGAGGCGGCCCCCCCCGCCGACCGATTCACCGCTGTTGCCGAAGAAGACCTCGACCGGCCAGCCACCGACGAGGACCACCACCCGCTGATCTCCTGGCAGACCTGGGTGCTGGTGGCAGCCCTGCTCACCTTGGGCGGGATCGCCTGGTGGTCGTTTCAGCCCTACTCGGCCGACGACCTCTACGAGCGCATCGCCGCGCGGACCCGCAGCGGCGACACCGCCGCCCTGCTCGACGCCGAAGCCGAAATCCGCGAGTTCCTCGGGCGTTTCCCCAATGACCCCCGAGGCGATTCGCTCCGCGAGGACCTCCAAGAGATCGAGCTCGTGCGGCTCGACCGGCAAATGCAGCTTCGACTCCGCGGAGTCCGGGGGGGCGAGGGGCTGCTCCCCGTCGAACGCGATTATCTGGAAGCGATGAACTACCTGCGCCTGGTCCCGGAGCTGGGAATGGCGCGTCTTGAGGCGATCGTCGATCTCTATGGTCCGCGAACCGACCCGAAGAGCCGCAGCGGCCAATGCGTCGAGCTGGCCCGCCGCCAGCTCGAGCAGATCCACCGGCAATTGGCCGCCCAGGCCGAAGAGCGCCTCGAGACGATCCACGAACGCCTCGACCAGGCCGATCGCCTGGAGGCCGGCAATCCCGACCAGGCGGATGCCATGCGGCGGGCCGTCGTCGAGCTATTTGCCGACAAACCGTGGGCCGCCCCGGCCGTGGCGCGGGCCCGCGCGGCCCTCCGTGCCGCCGGCAGCGAAGAATAGAGTGCACTCACCGCAGAAGAAGACGGACCGCGGCTCCGCTCCGAAGAGGCCAAGTACCCACCGCCGGTCGTGCACGGCCCCGCACGGAATAGCGATTCTGCGGATTTCCGGGTGCGTCGGGCGGCGCTCCGGTTGACCGCCGATGTCTCTGCGGGTATGGATTGCACCTGTTGCGCCTTGCTCAACCGTTTGGAGCCCCCGCCTTGACCGATTCGCACGAACGCCCGGAATCGCCGCCCGAGACCGTCGAGAACCCCGGCCGCTTCCCTACGGTGCGGCTGCGGCGGCTCCGCTATCAACCCGCGGTGCGGCGGCTCGTCCGCCGGGTGCGGCCGGCGGCGGAGGCGCTGATCCTGCCGCTCTTCGTCCGCCCTGGCCGCGGGGTGCGGCAGCCGATCGGGGCGATGCCCGGCATCTTCCAGTTCTCACCGGACACGTTGGCCGAAGAGGTCGCCGAGGCGGCCGCGATGGGGATCGGTGGGGTGATCCTCTTCGGCATCCCCGCAGAGAAGGACGCCCGCGGCAGCGAGGCCCTCTCCGCCGAGGGAATCGTCCCCCAAGCCCTGGCTGCAGCCCGGCAGGCCGCTCCCGGAATGCTCCTAATCAGCGACCTCTGCCTCTGCGAATACACGGACCACGGGCACTGCGGCCCTTTGAGCGAGGCGACCGGGCGGGCCGAGGTGGACAACGACACCACGCTGGCCCTGCTCGCCGAGCAGGCGGTGATCCACGCCCGCGCCGGTGCCGATCTGATCGCCCCCAGCGGGATGATGGACGGCATGGTGGGGGCCGTCCGCAGCGCGCTCGACGGGGCCGGCTTCGCCCACCTGCCCATCATGAGCTATGCGGCCAAGTACGCCAGCGGCTATTACGGTCCCTTCCGCGAAGCCGCCGAGAGCGCCCCGGCGTTCGGCGACCGCCGCAGCTACCAGATGGACCCGGCGGCCGCCCGCGGGCAGGCGCTCCGCGAGGTCGAGCTCGATCTGGCCGAAGGGGCCGACCTCGTGATGGTCAAGCCGGCGCTGGCGTATCTCGACGTCATCGCTGCGGTCCGCCGCCGCTGGCCCGGCGTGCCCCTGGCCGCCTACAACGTCTCCGGTGAATACAGTATGGTCAAAGCCGCCGCGGAGCGGGGTTGGCTCGACGAGCGCGCCGTCGTCCTGGAGAGCCTCACAGCCATCGCCCGCGCCGGCGCCGACATCATCCTCACCTACTGGGCCAAAGACGCCGCCCGCTGGCTCCGCGAGGGATGAACAGCCGAGCCTATCGTAGGCGGCACAGGGCCTGTGCCGCCCCGGCGGACGATAGACGCGGCGAATTCCTGGAGACCGACGATGGCGAACCACGACGAGGCCGCTCCCGGGAACGAAGCGCCGCAGGACCGTCCTTTTCCAGCCCTCGCCGCTGGTCGAGACGATTGCAGAGGCGACCGGACCGAGGGGGTCCCGGCCAGGGAAGTGCCACCCGATCGCAGACGTGCCGCTCCACCCCGAAGGAGAATCCTCGAATGAAGCCGATCCGTAGCCTGCTGCTGCCTACTGGCGGTTGCCCGCTGTCGGCCGTCGGGTTTCTGGCCGGAATGGCCGGGTTTCTCGTTGCCACTGCCTCCGTGGCGGAGACGGTCACGGTGACGGTGGACCGGACGAGATCGGACGGCGTAAGCCGGCTGGAGTTGGGGGTGACGCACACCCAGTACAGCCTCGATACC
>SKOZ01000057.1 GCA_007119795.1 Planctomycetales bacterium
CCAGCGAGCCGTCGTAGACGATCCGCCCCGTGGCGATGATCACCACGCGGCGGCAGAGGGCGGCCACGTCCTTCATGTAGTGGCTGGTCAGCAGGATCGTGGTGTTCCGCATCCGCTGGTACTCGCGGAGGAACGTCTGGATGTTGTGCTGGGCGATCACGTCGAGGCCGATGGTCGGCTCGTCGAGGAAGAGAACGTCCGGCGAGTGGAGCATGGCGGCGATGAGTTCCATCTTCATCCGCTCGCCGAGCGAGAGCTCGCGGACCGGCTGAGAGAGGAGATCCCGCACCTTGAGCATCGTGGCCAGCTCGTCGCGGGTATGCTCGAACTGCCGCGGCTCGATGCGGTAGATCTGCTGGTGGAGGCGGAAGGACTCGGCGGCGGGCAGGTCCCACCAGAGCTGGTTCTTCTGCCCCATCACCAGAGCGAAGCGGCGGCGGTAGGCGTTCTCCCGCTTCCAGGGGACGAACCCCATCACCCGCGCCGTTCCCGAGGTGGGCGTGATCACACCCGAGAGGAGCTTCAGCGTGGTCGTCTTCCCGGCGCCGTTCGGGCCCAGGAAGGCCACGAACTCCCCCTGTTCGACCGAGAGGTCGATGGCCCGCACCGCCTCGATCGTCCGGTAGCGTCGCTGCAACAGGCCCGCCACCGAGGCCCACAGCCCCTCGCGCTTCTGGTACACATGGTACGACTTGGACAGTCGTTCGATCTCGATGATGGCCATGAGGGCTGGCGGGTGGCTGGTGGCGAGTGGCTGGTGGCTAGCCGGGTACATCGATCGGAGGTGAGCGAGCGGCGCAAGCCGTTCAGCAGCCTGCCCGCACGCGCAATCCATTGTCAGGCCGTAATCCCCTTCGTCAGCACCATGAAGGCGGTCTCCAGGTTGATCTCGTCCTCCTTGAAGAGCGTCAGGCGGTGGCCGGCGCCGACCAGCAGTGAAGGGAGCTCGCTGTAGTCCTCGACGTGCTCCGCAAGCGTCACGAGCATCTGCCCGTCGCTGACGTCGATGTCCTCCACCAAGGGCGACTGCTCGAGGAGGCGGGCGGCGGGCTCCAAGTCGCCGGCCACGGCGACGCGGAGCAGCGTCCGCTGCCGGACCCGCTTCATCACGTCGGCCACGTCGGCGCTGACCAGGAGCTGCCCGCGCTCGATGATCCCCACCTTGTTGCAGATGTCGGCGAGCTCGGGAAGGATGTGGCTGGAGACCATGATCGTCTTGCCCATCCTCCGCAGCTCCTTGAGCAGGGCGCGGATCTCGATCCGCGCCCGCGGGTCGAGGCCGCTGGCGGGCTCGTCGAGGAGGAGGACCTTGGGATCGTGGAGGAGGACGCGGGCCAGGCCCAGACGCTGCGTCATGCCGCGGGAGAGGCTGGTGACGAGGGCCTCGCGCTTGTAGCCGAGGTCCACGAGGTCGAGCACCTCATTGCAGATCTTGCGGCGCGCGGGACTTCTAATGCGGTACGCGGCGGCGAAAAACTCCAGATACTCGATGACCTTCATGTCGTCGTAGACCCCGAAGAAGTCGGGCATGTAGCCGATGAGGCGGCGGATCTCCTTCGGGTGCGTGTAGATGGAGTGCCCGCACACGCTGGCCTCGCCCCACGTCGGCTGCAGGAGCGTGGCCAGGATGCGCATCGTCGTCGTCTTCCCCGACCCGTTCGGCCCGATGAAGCCGTAGAGGTCCCCCTCATCGAGCTCGAGGGTCAAATTGTCGATGGCGTGCAGCTCGCCGTAGACTTTCGTCAGGTCTTGGGTCTTGATCATCGTCGCTCGAGCGGGGTCAGTGGCGAGTGCGGTCCTCTCACCGCGGGTCTTCTTCGACGGGCAGCACCATGCGGACCATCGTCGTGCGGATGGACTCCTCCCCCCCCAGGGGCCGCCCGTCGCGAAGGATTTCCGCGCCGGGGCCGCGGTCGGCGTCGTCGGCCTCGGCCCAGAGGACGGCGCGGTCGGTCTTCAGCAGCGCGCTGAGATCGACGAACCGCTGGTAGCGGTGGGACAGCCCGGTATAGCTCTCCCCTCCTGCGGCCCGGAAGAGCATCATGGCCCGGAGGATGTAGGCGGCGTTCTCGCTCGCCCGGCTGTAAGGGGTGACGTGTTGCTGGGCCTGGCCGGCCGAGCCTGCCGCTTCGATCCGCCGGCCGGTGAGGAGTGTCTTCAGTTCGCTGCGGCGGCTGGTGGGCACGATGCTCGCCGTAGCCCCCGGCTCGAGGCTCCCCAGATCGTAGACCCAGCGGTCGTAGGCCAGGTAGCAGCGGTGGAGGGGGAAATCGAAGGGGTTGGTGATCGTGCCCACGGGGAGATCGTCCACGCGGCGAAGCTCGGCTTGGGGCGGACGCCGCGTCTCGGCCGACCAGCGGGCCGTGACGCTCTTCGTGGACCAGACGTGAATGGGCATCCGCTCGATGCGGTCGAACTGGGGGGAATACGAGTAGCTCGATCGCCAGGGCGTCCCCGCCGCCCCCCCCGCGGACATCCCCCCCAGGCCCGCGCCGGGGAAACCCATCCAACTCGCCAGGACCTCGGGTTCCGAGACCGGTTCGCCGTCGAAATCGCGGGGCAGGAAGGCGAGGTCGTAGGCGTCGCTCCGGGGGCTGAAGATGTTGGCCCAGGTCGTACCGCGGAGCGTGCCGCTGGCCATATCCACGTCGACGAGATCGACCTGGTGGGTGCGCACTTCGCGCCCCTTGAGGTAGTGGGCCAGCACCATGGCCCCCGCCGTGACGAGGAGCACGATGGCGGGGAACGTCACCCAGGTCCACTCCAGCCGCCGCAGCCTTCTCAAGAGGAAATAGTCCCCGGGCCCGATGAGGAGGATGTACACGAAGACCAATCCCATCACCAGCGAGAAGGGGATCATGCGCACGCCTCGGAAGCGGTCCATGGCACTGCGGAGCTGACCGGCAAGGTCCACGTAGCCGTACCGCATGATGGCCCCCACCTCGAGGTGCTCCTCGCCGCCTCCGTCCATGTCCAGCAGGCGGGTCACGAAGCGGCCGCGGTCCTCCCACCGAGAGATGGGAGCCCGCTCCAGGTCGCAGGCCACGAAGACCACCTGACCGAACCCCACGGTGCGGCGAATCACCAGGGGGACCCCCGCCTGCTCGACCACCACGCGCCCTTCGACGTCGGTCAGCCGGGCGATGATCAGATCGGCCTCGCCCGTACCGAGGGGGATGGCCGCCGTGCCCCCGGCGTACGATTCCAGGGCATCGGTCTGGCGCAGGGGGATCACTTCGTCGAGGCGGCCGGGGACGATGCCGCTGAGGGCCGCGTCGGGAGCGAGGACCTCCGCGGCCTGGGAGCCCGCGGAGAGGACCACGTGGCCGCCCGTCGCCAGCCAGGCTTCGAGGGCCTTCCAACGTGCACTGCCCGGGACGAGGGGCCGATAGACTTCCGGGCGGCTGGTGGCGAGGACGATCCCATCGACCCCTTCGTAGCCGAACCAGCGGGTGGGGAGCTGTTCGATGCCGTCCAGGTGGACCACCGCGGCGCGGAACCCCGCCTCGCGGCGGATGCGCTCGACGGCTTCGTCCAGGCCCACTCCCGCCGAGCCCACCACGAGATAGAGATCCTGGCCGAAGTCGAGCGGCGGCGCCAGGTAGTTGCCCTCCTCGCCCTGGTACTGCATGGGATAGTTGCGCACCACGGGCCGGCCCCGCTCGGGCTGGAACTCGGCCCGCAGGTCGGCGTCGGCACGGCCGAAACGGGTATAGAGCACGACGCGCGTCTCCTGCCCGGGCATCACCTGGACCGGCCCCGAGGTGACGCGGACCTGCACGCCGTCGGGATCGGCGGTGCTCACGGTCACGCGGCCCAGCAGCTTTTCGCTGCCGCCGCGGAGCGCGAGCTCCACCGGTGTGAAGAGCCCCAGCTTGTACTGGTTGTCGAAGCCCACGCGGAGACCGACAAAGCGGGGCGGCTCCACCCTCTGCGCAGACGCCGTTGCAGAGAGTGCCGCAGTGAGAACCAGAGCGACCAGGGCCCGGTAAACGCGCATCAGGGTTTCCCTTCGTCGGGACACGAACAGACCAACTGCCCACACCCGGGGCAGCCCGAACCGTATTTGGCCGAGACCGCCTCGGAGAGGTCGATCTCGGCGACGTTGGCGATCGTTGCCAGCCAGGCCAGCACGTCGGCGAACTCGGCGCTCTGTTGCTCGCGGGTTCCGGAGCGGAGCGCCGAGGCCAGCTCGCCCACCTCCTCGATGAGCCACATGAAGGTCCCGTCCACTCCGCGGGCAACGTCCTTCTCGTGGTACATCTCGCGGATCAGCCGCTGGAAGTCGTCCAGGGCGACCGCCTTCGGCCGCGTCCCCCGCGCGGCCGGCGTATCCTCGAAGTGCGTTCGTTCCCCCACGGTGCCACAAACCTCCCCATGAAGTAGACGGTGGTCATCTGCGTCGGCCGGACACTCCGCTGCGGTAGTCCCCAGGCCGGGCTGTCCTGTCCGGCAGCGCACGGGGCGAGTTCCCGTGGTTATTCGGGGGAGTCGTCGGAGCCGGTCGCCGGAAACCCGGCCCAATGCGGTGCGGGGCGGATCGAGCGGCCGTTTCCAGGAGACTGTCCCGCATTCCGCGGCGCGGTGGAGGCGCGGGTCTCAGTGCCGCGAGAAGAGGACGGATTTCCCAGGCGCTGCCGACGAGGAGCATCTTCCTGCCGAGACGGAACTGGCCCCAAATTTTATCGTACCCCAACCGCCCGCCGGCTGCCAGTGGCTCGCCCCGATCAGGCGGCCCCGCCACTCTGCGTAGTGGGGCCGCCCGCCGTTGGGAAGGCGCCGCTTGCCCCGCGCCTCAAGCTCCGTAAGCACTGGCCTTGCATCGCGCGGCAGTTTAGCTAATTTAACAAGGATCTGCCCGCCGACTAGCCGGCATATTCGGCAGCGACTATCAGCCGAAGCGGGAGATTGCCGCCGACAGGGGGGCTGGCCGGCACAGAGGCCTGTGCGGCGTCCACTCCCCGGATAGCGCACTGCCGATGTGACACGAAGAGACCACGGCCGGGGCGGGTTTGGGCGACGGAAATATCTGCCCGGGGAAACGGCTTGTCGACGAAGGCGGCTGTGGAAGGTTCGGCCGAGCGGCACATCCGGTGGATACCTGGTTGAACTACGAGCGCAGGAGCAAGAGATGTCGGACCAAGCACTGAGGAAACATGTAATTTACCTGCTGGATGGCGGCGGGGCGCACCTGAACTTCGAACAGGCCATCGGCGGCCTGCCCCAAGACTTGCGAGGTGCGAAAGTACCTGGTGTGCCCCACACGGCATGGCGCTTGGTCGAGCATCTGCGCATCTGCCAGTGGGACATCCTCGAGTTCTGCCGCAACCCCGAGCACGTCTCGCCCGGCTTCCCCGATGGCTACTGGCCCGAGACCGACGCTCCGCCCGACGAGAAGGCGTGGGAAAGGAGCATCGAGGCGTTCCGCGCCGATCTGCGGGCCGTCATCGACCTGGTCGCCGATCCGGGCACCGCCCTGGTTGCCCCAATTCCTCACGGCCACGGCCAGACCATCCTCCGTGAAGCTCTGCTGGTGGCCGACCACAATGCCTATCATCTCGGCCAACTGGTCTTCCTCCGCCGTTGCCTCGGCGCCTGGAACGATTGAGCCCGAGTTCACGCTCAGGCGAAGCCTGGACGTGCGGCCGGTGGAGTCGGAGACGGAGGCCGCGCACCTGCCGCCGACTTTCAATTCTGGAAGGCGGCCTGGACGGCGCCGTCGGAAAGGACGACGAGGGCCCAAACGCCGAAGGGCAGCCCCAAGGGGCAGCAGGGCGAAAAACAGGGCACGGCCATGAGGATGGCGCCCGCCATCGCCAGGCCGCGGCGGCGGAGCTGGAGCATGCTGATCGAGCCGACGATTCCCAACGTACCCACCGCAACGCCGAGCACGAGGCTGACCAACTGAGGAATGAGTTCGAAGGGAAACACGGCGTCGTCGAGCTCTTGCGGAGCCCAGGCGACGATGGCCAGGATCAGGGCCGTGGACAGCACGGAAATCACGGTCCCGGTGATCGACGCCACGAGGAGCCCGATGGCCGGCGCCCTGACCTGATCGGCGGCATTGGCGGCGGGCATCCACAGGGTGGGGGCGGCGGTATAGACGGAGCTGGGCGCCTGGTACGGGTTGTCCGACGTACCGGGGGGTGGTAAATGGCCGGGCGGAGCGTCGCCTGCGGGGCCACCCTCCGCTGGAGGCGGGATGCGATATCCGGCCGTACCCGATGGCGAAGGGGCCGCGAAGGGGCTGCCGACCGTCGGATCAACCGGGGATGTCGACTGGCTCTCCGGGGGGGTGCCAGGAATGGTTAGCTGGTGACCGCACGTCGGACATTGCGTTCTCTTGCCCTCCGTGCCGTCGGGAACGCGGAGCTTTGTGCTGCATTCGCTGCAAAGGAATTCAATAGGCATTGCGGCTCCAACCTCTAGGCGAACCCGGCCCGAGCGGGAGAATTAACCATTCTACCATCCATCTCCATATAGCCGAAACGGCGGATACCCCTTGCCCGACTACCTTCAGACTCTGACCATGCGGCTGGTCGCCGGAGCGATGCGGCTCGATGCGACCACTGTGGCCCGGCACAGGGAATTCCTTCTGGCATCGCAGCAGCCCGACGGGGGGTTCGCCGGGCGCGAGGGCCTCAGCGATCCCTACTATACCAGCTTCGCCCTCCGTGGACTGGGGCTCTGCGGGGCCCTGGACGGACAGGCCGCCGAGGCAGCGGCCGAGTTCCTCGCCCGGCTGCAGCCCCGCCGCCTCTCAGCCGTGGACTTCATAACCTGGGTCGAGAGCGCGCTGATGGTCGACGCGGCCGGGGGCGGCGACCTCTTCGCGCGTTGCGGGCTGCAGCGGCAGGAGGGTGTCGAGGAGTGCCTCGATCGCTTCCGCGCCCCCGGGGGAGGCTACACGAAAGGACTCGCCTCGCGGTCCGCCAGCACATACCTCACCTTTCTTGCGACGGCCTGCCGGCAGGCCGTCGGCGCGACGCTCGACAGCGCCCCGCCGCTGGCGGACCTCGTCCGCGCCCGGCAGCGGGAGGATGGCGGGTTCGTGGACTTCGCTCCCCTCCGCCGGGGCTCGACGAACCCGACCAGCGCCGCCGTGGCCCTATTGAAGATGTGCGGCGACCTCGACACCAGGACGGCCGAGGAAGCCGCCGATTTCCTCCTCGGCCTCCAGAACGCCGAGGGGGGGTGGCGGGCCAACACGCGGATCGCCGTAGCCGACCTGTTGAGCACCTTCACGGCCCTGGTGGCCCTCGGTGACCTCGGAGCCCAGGGGCGCGTCGACGCCCGCGCCGCGCTTCGTTACGTCCGCGGCCTCGAACGCCCCGATGGGGGGTTCCGCGGCGGCAGTTGGGACGCGGCGGCCGATGTCGAGTACACGTTTTACGGCCTCGGTGCGCTGGCGCTGCTGGCGTAGCGGAAGGAGCCCGCCGCGCTCCGTTGACCGGTCTGCGATCGATGCCGTAAGCTGACAGATACCCACTGGGGAGCGACCCGGTGAACGTCGGACCAGGAGGTCCGCCCTACGGGATGCCGTAAACTGGCAGATACCCCACTCGGAAGCGACGCCTACCCGTCTCCCGCACTTTGCCGGGAGGAACGACGAATTTGCCCCCAACCCGCTGCCGGTCAACACGGACTATGCCACACCGCCTCGCCCGCGAATCGATCGCGCCTTTGCCTTGTTCGGTTCCGTCGCACGGGTGCGGCTTCGGCGCGCGGGGAGCCGTAGCCGTTTGGCTCGTTGCGGCGATGGTCCTCCTCTCGGGCTGCAAGCCCGCGGAACCGCCGGAGATCGAGCCGCAAGAGGAGGTATTCGCCGGCGTCGTCTTGCGGATGGCCGTGGTCGACGACGCGCCCCTTGCCAAGGCGCTCTTGCTGGCGCGGGGCGAATGGGAAGCGCAGAGCGGTGCGGTCTTCGACCTCGTCGAGATCTCGCCGGCTGAGGCCGGCGAATACGACTGGTCGGCGGTCGATGTCGTCCTGGGTGCTCCGCATCTGGCGGGGATCCTCTCGCGCCAGGCCTCGCTGGCCCCTGTTCCATCGTCGCTGATTGCCACCGAGGAGGCCGGCGGTTGGGCCGATCTCTTCGAGCTTCCCCGCCTCCAGGAGGCCGCCTGGGGGGCGCAGATCGTGGGCGTCCCCTTCGGCACGCCCCTGCTGACCTGCTATTTCCGAAGCGATCTCTTCGAGGTGATCGAGGAGTCTCCCCCGCAGACATGGGCCGATTACCAGCGAATCGCCGAGCGGATTACCGACCGCGAGAACCTTCCCGAAGGCTTCCGCGCCCCGGACGCTCCTTGGCACGCGGTGGCCGAGCCCCTGGGTCCCGGGTGGGCGGGCATCACGTTTCTGGCCCGCGGCGCCACCTATGCCAAGCACCGCAACCGCTACGCGACGCTCTTCGACATCCAGACCATGGATGCGCTCCTCGAGAATCCCGCCCTGGTGCGAGCGCTTCGCGAACTGGTGGAGGCGGCGCGGCTCGGCCCGGAGGAGCAACTCACCTGGGGACCGGCCGACGTGCGGGCGGCCTTCTGGCAGGGGCGCTGCGGCCTGGCGCTGACCTGGCCCTCCGGCGCGGAAGTGGCAGCTCCGCCCGTGGTCGACGAGACAGTCCGTGCGGGGATCGTCGAGCTGCCGGCGGGCCGCGAGGTCTTCGAGCCCACCCGCGGCGAGTGGCAGCGACGGCGGCCCGTCGAGGAGCGGCGCATCCCCCTGCTGAGCGCCAGCGGGCGGATGGGCTTCGTCCTGGGGCACTGCGAACACCCCGAGGCCGCCTTCCAGACGCTCGCCTGGCTCTCGGGCGTGCATGCCGAGGGGACGATCGCCGCCCGGAGCCCGGCCACGACGCTCTACCGCCGTAGCCACCTGGCCCGCCCCCAGGACTGGGTCGAGCCTCCGCTGCCCCTCTCCGCCGCCCTGGACTACGCGCTGCTCACCCAGGCTTCGATGCGGCGCCTGGAGTTCCTCTCCGTCCCCCGCATCCCCGGCCGCGAGGAGTACCTGGCCGCCCTGGACGGCGCCGTGCATCGCGCCGTGGCCGAGGGGCAACCGCCGGCCGAGGCCCTCGCCCAGTGCGCCGCGGCTTGGGACGCGATCACCGACCGGCTCGGCCGCTCCGCGCAGCGGGCGGCCTACCTCGCCTCGCTCGGCGTCGAGCCGTAGGGCGAGCAGGCCCTACTCGGCGGCGGCGACCACGGTGAACTCGATGGAGGCCTGGCCGATCTTCTGGCTCTTCGCGTCGGCGATTGTAAGTTGCAAGACGTGCTTGCCGGGGGCCGCCCGGGCGGGGATGCGGAGCTGGTAGCCGATGAAGAAGTCGCGGCGCGGCGTCGTGCAGTAGTCTTCCGTACGGGGGTACTCGTGATCGGCGATCCGCGCCCCCCGGCTGTCGAAGATCTGATAGCTGCTGCCCAGGGCGGTGTGGTATCCGCGGGGCGTCGGTTCGCTGCGGTAGTTTTCCACCTCGGCATAGAGGACGAGGTTCTGACCGGGAGCGAACTCGTAGCGATCGAAGGGCTCGATCGAACCGTAGGTGAGGATTTCGCGGCAGAAGGTGAGGTTGCGGACGATCAGCTCGGCCGATTCGCCAAGGCTGGCCGTAGCCCGTACGAGGTGCTCGCGCGCCTGGGCGGCCCGCCGCGCGGGATCGGCCGTTTGTGAGCCGTCGAGGAGCACGTCCAAGCCGTAAAGCTGCTCCATCCAGAACTGCTGCATCGAAGTGCCCACGGCGGGGATGGGCAGCAGGGCGTGGTCGCGGCGGCCCGCGACGAGATAGAGCATCCGCAGACGCGCGTGCTCGGCGATCTCCGCCTCGGTCTGTGGGGAGGACGCCACGCCGGCCTCGAGGATCTCGACGGCCGCCACGGCGTGCGCCCGCCAGTCGTCGGCCACGGAGGCGACGGCGGGTCGGTGGGCGGCCGCGTAGCGGACTTCGCCCTCCGCCGGGCGATATCCACCGGGGGGTAGCGGGGCCTCGCTCCCGTCCGCCGGCCACGGGCCGCTGGAGGTCGCTTCATCGACTGGTTCGGGCGCCAGTAGCGTCACCATCGCTCCGGCGGGGGGCGGCCCGCTGTCGCCGGCCGCCAGGGAGGGAGGAGGGGGCGGTTTTGGGGCAAGCGGCGGCTGGCTCAGCGACGCGTGCGCGGCAACCGGATCGCTTCCCGCTGTCCGAGGTTGGGTGCCGGCGGCTGGCGCCGTGGGGGGTAGGGGAACCGGGCCGGCAGGGTCCGACGCCTCCGGTAACGAGGCAACGGAAGTCGAGGGCTCCCGCCGATCGGGCGCGGAGATCGCAGGTGGTTCCCGAGCCGCACCCGCGTCGGCGGCCTCGAACTGCGGTCTTTCCGCGACGCGCTCCGCCCCGCTGTCCGCCTTGTCAGCCAATCCCGTTTCGCGCTCTTCGAGCTGGCGGCGGAAGGCCAGGGCGGCGCGGAACTGCCGGACGAGCAACGGCCAAAGTGCCGGATCGGTCTGGCGGAGATCCTCCATGAGCCGGTCGCGGGCGGCCGGATCGAGCGCACCCAGCTCGTTGAGATCGGCGAGGACCTCCTGGATCGCCTCGGCATCGACGGCGTTCGGACCCTGCGGCGACGCGGCGGCCGGCGAGACGCTCCGATCCGGAAGGGATCGCTCGCCCTCGAGGGCCGGCGGACCCTGCTCGAATGCAGCCGGGGGAACGGCTGCCGCTGGAAAAGCACTCGGGCCCATGGCGGCGGACCAGGGGGCATGCGCGCACCCGGCCAGGCACACCGGCAAAACAAGCCACAGGCATCGCCAACCGCAGTCGAAGGCCATCGTTTGTGGGCGGATGGTCACCGGGGAATCTGGGGAATCCGCGGGGGGCAAGGTCGAGGCGCACCCGCAGAATAGGGGGCGGATGGTAGCCGATTCCCCTCCTCAACGCAAGGTGGAACGCGCCAGCCAGGCTACCTGGAAGGGTTCCAGGGCAATCCCTTCCCGGATCCCCTCATCCCCGGGTTCTGCCAAGAGGTCGACCAGCGGGTGATCGCGGAATTCGGCCGGCAGCGCAAGCGGCTGCGGCTCGCGTCCCAGGTTGGCGGTCACGAAGATCTGCTGTCCGCGGTCGATCGATGCCCGCACGAAGCCGAGGAGGGAGGGATGCTCTTGGGGGATCACCTGTTGGGGAGCCTCCGGGTGAAATGCCGGCTGGGCCGTCCGCACGGCGAGCAGCCGCCGGTAAGCGGCCAGCGCGGCGCCGGGAATTGCGTCGTTCCCCCGGAGCCGATCGGCCAGTTCGGCGGCGGTGAACTTGCGGCGGTTGATCGAGCGGGGCTGGCCCGTGCGCTCCACGGCCGCGGTGTCGTTTTCCGTGGCCACGAGACTGTGAAAGTAGACCGCCGGGATTCCCTGCAGGGCGAGCATCACCGCCTGGCCGGCCAGGAAACGCCGCAGGTGGACGCGGGGATCGGCGTCGGCCAGGGCGGAGAAGTACGTGACGTTGAGTTCGTAGGGGCTCTCGGTGCCGTCGGGGTTCCGCTTCATGCCGATGCGGCCGCCGCGGGCCCGGACCGCTTCGATGAGCCGGGCGAAACGGGCGGCGGGCATGATTCCCTCGAGGGGCCGCACACCGATGCCGTCGTGCGAGGCGGTGAAATTGAGCACCGCACATCCCGGCGGCGGCGGCTCGAGCCCGGAAAGCCAGCCGGCCAGGAGGGAGGCGTCGCCGGCCAGCAGCGCCTCGAGCAGCAGGGGGGCGAGGCTGAATTGGTAGACCATCCGTGCCTCGTCTCCCTGACCGAAATAGCTGACGTTTTCTCGGTGGGGGACGTTCGTCTCCGTCAGCAGGATCGCCCAGGGGGCCACGGCGTCGAGCAGATCGCGAAGGAGCTTGACTACTTCGTGTGTCTCGGGGAGGTGGATGCAGGGCGTACCGATCCGCTTCCAGAGGTAAGCGATGGCATCCAGGCGGATGATGCGGGCCCCCCGCTCCAGGTAGAAGAGGAGCACGTCGACCATCTCGCTCAGCACGGCCGGCTCGGCGAAGTTCAGGTCGATCTGGTCGTCGCTGAAGGTGGTCCACAGGTGCCGCGTCCCCCGCGGCGTCTCCACGGGGGTCAGCAGCGGCAGGCTCCGCGGCCGCGTCACGGCGCTGAGGTCGGTTGCCGGGTCGACTTCGTGGAAGAAGCGGACGAATGGTTCGCGGCCGGCCCAGTACTCTTCGAAGTAGCGGCTGCGGCGGGAGACGTGGTTGAGGACGAGGTCGAACATGAGCGCGTAGTCTTCGCCCAGCCGGGCGACGTCGTCCCAATCGCCCAGCACCGGATCGACCTGCCGGTAGTCGATCACTGAAAAGCCGTCGTCGGATGAATAGGGGAAGAAGGGGAGCAGATGCACGGTGTTCACCAGGCCGTGCAGGCCCTGCTCGAAGAGGAACCGCCGCAGCGCGGCCAGGGGCGGCTCGTCGGGCGAGCGGACCTGGTCGCCGTAGGTGATGAGCACCACGTCCTTTTCGTCCCAAAGGGGCCCCGCGCGGCGCGCGAGCCGCGCGGCGGCCGCGGCGGTTCGGACGAGAATCGGCGCCAGGCACTCCTCGGCCCGCGGGCCGTAGAGCCGCTCGAGCCGGGGGAGGAGACGCGACCGGAGATTTCGTTCCATCGACATGTCACCATTGTATGGCCCCGCAGCCGGCGGCAAAGCGGTCCGCGCCCCCGGCTCCGAGAGGTTTCTCCGTGGGTTTTCGGCGTCTACAATGGTGAAAATACCGTCTTGGTCCCCCAGTGCGGCGTCCTGCCGCCGCCTCGAACGAGAAGAGTTCCCGGATGACCCTCCTGTACGCCGACTCCGTCTTCCTCCAACACGAGACCGGCGCGCACCCGGAACGCCCGGCCCGGCTGCGGCCGATCCTCGAGCGGCTGGAGGGTTCGGACCTGGCCGAGAAGACCGTGCGGCCCACCTGGGAGCCGGTGGCCCGGCAGCGGCTCACCCGGGTTCACGTGCCGGCTTACGTCGACCAGGTCTGGTCGCTCGCCAAGTCGGGCGGGGGGGAGCTGGACCACGAGACGATCGTCAGCCCCTGCTCGTTCGACGTGGCGCTCTCGGCCGCCGGCTGCGTGTGCGACGCCGTCGACCGCATCCTCCGCGGCGAGGACTGCCGCGCGCTCTGCCTCGTCCGTCCCCCTGGACATCACGCCATGACCACCCACGGCATGGGTTTCTGCCTCTTCAACAACATTGCCATCGCCGCCAAAGCGGCTACCGAGGACTGGGGGCTGGAGCGGGTGCTGATCGTCGACTGGGACGTCCACCACGGCAACGGCACCCAGGCGACCTTCTGGGAGGATCCTCGGGTCGCTTTCCTCTCCATCCACCGCTGGCCCTTCTACCCGGGGACGGGGAACTTCGAGGAACGGGGCGGCGGCGACGGCATGGGGACCACGTTGAACCTGCCCGTCGAGTTCGGGACGCCGCGCGAGGACTATTTGGCGATCTTCCTCCACGCCCTGGAACGTTTCGCCGCCAAGGTTCGGCCCCAGCTGGTGCTGCTGAGCGCCGGCTTCGACGGTCATCGCCGCGACTCGATCGGTTCGCTCGATTTGGAGACGGAAGACTTCCTACCCCTGACGACGAGCGTCATCGAGGTCGCCGAGACCTACGCGGACGGGAATCTGGTCAGCGTTCTCGAAGGGGGTTATCATCCCGAGACACTGGCAGAGTGCATCGAATTGCACCTCGGCGAACTCGTCCGCCGCGGCCAGCCCGTCGCCCGCCAAGCGCATTAGTGCCGAGGAATGAAGAAGACTCTCATCTTGGGGTTGGGCAATCCGCTGGTCAGCGACGACAGCGTCGGTCTGCGGGTGGTCGCCGCACTGAGGCCGCTCCTGGCGGGGCGGGGGGACGTGGAGCTGGACGAGGACTACTGGGGCGGGCTGCGGCTGATGGAGCGGCTCATCGGGTACGAGCGCGCCGTGATCGTCGACGCCATTCGTACGGGAGCGGTCCCGGGGACGATCCACCTCCTGACCACCGACGCCGTCCCCACCCAACGGAGCGCCTCGGCCCACGACGTCAATCTTCCCACGGCGCTGGCCTTCGGCCGGCAAGCGGGGGCGGTCCTCCCCCGCGACGAGGACGTCCTCCTTGTCGGTGTCGAGGCAGAGGATATACTGACCTTCGCCGATGCCTGCACGCCGGCCGTCGCGGCCGCAATCCCTCGAGCCGTCGAGGCCGTCATGGCGATCCTCGACGAATCGGCGTGAAGGCGGGCCGGGAAGGATATCGCCGGGTGCGTCGCGCCCAGTTCCTGGGCGCGGGGTGCCTCGCCGGGCTCCTCGATGCCCACGACGCGATGCACCTCGATGGAGGGCCCCCCGGCCATTGGATAGAAGCACTCACCCACTCTCCGTGGAGGAACGGCCGATGATCTCGCCGGAAGTCTTGCGCCGCTATCCCTACTTCGCCGGTATCAGCGAAGACAGCCTCAAGAGCGTGGCCATGCTCACCGAGGAGACCGAGGTGTCCGCGGGGGCCGTCATGTTCCGCGAGGGGGACCCCGCAACCCACCTGCACGTGATCCTCAGCGGGGAGGTGGACATCCAGTATCTTCTCGGCAGCGGAGAGATGCGGACCGTCGATACGCTCGTCGACGGCGACATCTTGTGTTGGTCGGCCCTGGTGGAGCCCTACCGCACCACCGCCTACGGAACGACCCGCAAGGCCACCCAGCTCGCCTCGATCTCGGCGGTCCCGCTCCGCGACCTCTGCGAGAAGGATCCCCTGCTCGGCTACCGGCTGGCCACGCAAATCGCCAAGCTTCTGGCCCACCGCCTCGAAGGCGCCCGCGTCCAGTTGGCTGCTGCCGACTGACGCAGGGAAGGCCCGTTCCGACCTGCCGCCGGCTGGCGCCGCAGGAACCGGGAGACGTTTGGCGGCTCCTCGGCCGCCCTCCGGTTGGCGGTACGCGCCCTGCCGCCGGTGACCTCGCCTCGGCGCCGTTCCCGACGACATCCGCCCGGGCGGCCATGCCGAAGCGGCGAGGTGCATCGTGGAACACGCATCTCCCGTGGTGGGTGGGGCAAGGCAAGGGGCGGCTGCTAGGCTTCCGCGGGCGCTGTGGCGAGCTGCCGGAGGGCGTCGAGGGCGGTGAGGACGTCATCGAGGGAGACGTCCTGCCACTCGGCGACCTTGTGGCGGAGGATAGCCAGCTTCATCGACTCGACGGCGTCGGCAAGGTCTTCGGGCAGGGTGGGGAGCTGCTCGAAGGGGCGCACCGGGGTCGCCGCCGGCGTGCGGTCGTCGCAGGGGGGATCCTCGGCGGTGCCGGCTGCACTCTCGTCGCCCCAGTCGGCGGAAGGGCCGGCTTCGAAGTCGGCGGCGGCACCGCGATCCGGCTCCTCGTCGGCCTCCAGGTTACGAACGCGGCTCCGGCTGGCAGGCAGCGACTCATCGGCCGGCGCCGCGGGCTCGGCGGCGTCTTCGTCGAATTCTTCGACTACGGCCTCCTCTGCAGCCGGGCCGCTCTCCACGTCCCCCCATGCCGCGGACCGCTGCTGCCGCATCTCGGCCACCGACCATCCGCTCCGCACGGCCCCCTCGAGCCACATCTCGGCATCGTCCCAGTCGAGTGCCGCCTGGAAGTGGCTCCAATAGAGCCCGGGGTAGTCGGTACGGACCTTGCCGAAGCGCTCGAAGCACCGCCGCAGGCGGCCGACATGCTGCCCGCTGACGTTCCCCACCCGCCGACTCCAGGCCTCGTCGGAATACTCGTGCACGGGGGCGCCGGCGTCGATCAGTGCCGCCCGCCATCGGCAGATGATCCGTCCCTTGTCCCAGTTCGTCGTGCTTACCAGGCGATTCCACTGCCCCAAGAACTCCTCCGAAGCGCGTTCCAGTTCCGGAGTCTCGAGAACCCCGGGGGGGCCGTTCGGCGGCGTGGCGAAGTCGGTGGCCGAAGGATTGCCGGAAGGCGCCGCTGCGGCTTTGGCGGTGTCGATGTCGATGTGGTCGTCCATCGGTTGCGATTCCTTTCTCAGTCTCATGGGTCGATTCGCCGGCACAAGGTGCCGGTTGGCCCGTGTCTCCGGCGTGCGGCGACGGGGCGGTGAAGAGCTGCCGTAGCCGGGAGCCGCGGGTGGGCGGCGACCGCGGGGGAATGGCCCTTGGAGAGCGGCCGGGACGGTCATTCTAGCACCCTCCCCCCGCAGCAGCCGACCGGTACACCGATGCCCGGTCCACCGACCGCGGCGCGCACCGCGTTTTTCGTAGCCGATGCCTTTTCGCGGCGGCGGCGGCGCGATCGGTGAAGGCGTGCGCGCATGGGGAAAACCTGTTCGTAGCCGCTACGGCCCCTCGCCGGAAGGTTCGATCCGGCAGGCAACTTGGGCGAACCCGCGGCGGGTGCCGCACGCCGATACCGATTCCGCCCCTGGCGAGAGGTCGCCGCGCCGTTTTGCGTCCCGGCAACCGGTGCGGCCGGTCACCACCGTTACGGTCGCTGCCGGCTCCTCGCCCAGGGTGGCGGGGTGGCGGTGGTGCGGCTTTCCGTGAAGTCGACGCACAGCGACGAGCCCCCCACTGGGGTCATTGCGGGTTGTATCCTCCCCCTGACCCTTCACGCCGCCCCTGTTCACCCACCGGAATCGTGGTATTCTGGGTAGTCGGCGATGTTTGGCGTGGGTTTGATGGGCCGATACGATAATGATTGCCGTTGCCTATCGCGGTACTAGAATTGCTTGATCGTCGCTGTCACGGATCACTGCCACACGGCCCGCCCCTTCGTGGAGTGCCACGCTAGGAGTGGGCGTTTGCGGGAGGGAGAGACGCGCCAATGCACGTCTTGACGGGAATGTTGATTGCGGCGCTTTTGGGAAAGCGCTCGAATCGACCGGCCGTACTGGCGTTGAAGACCGGACCAGTGCGTACGGATCACTGGCTTCCCGGCCGGGTGCGTTTCCGCATCCCTTCGCTCGGGGAAAACGCTGAGGGCGTCGGCTTGTTGGAGCAGAAGCTGCCCACGCTTCCGGGCGTTCGACGCGTCGAGATCCACCGCGCGACGGGGAGCCTGCTGATCGACTATGCGCCGGACGAGGTTCAGCCGGAGCTCCTCTTCGCCGCAGCGGTCCGCCTGCTGGGGCTGGACGACCAGTTGACGAGCACGCCCTCGCCCCGCATTGTCGGCGAGCTGAGGTCGGTCGTGGCCGCGCTCAACCGGGCCGTCTACGACCGGACGTCGGGCCTGCTCGATTTCACATCGGCGCTGATGATCCTCCTGGCGGCTACGGGAGTCCGTGGGGTGATGCGCGAAGGGATACGATCCCTGCCCGCGGGATTCACGCTCCTCTATTGGGGGCTGACCCACCTGCTTCGCGAGCCCGCCGAGTAGTCGCAGCGAAGGTCCCGCCGTGATGCCATTCGAGGACCGCGCACCGCTCGGCCGCTCCAGGCAAGGCTCCATGGCGCTGAAAAAGATACTAACAGGACACACGGGAATACTCGGGCGATGATCCTCTGGCAGAAGCAGAAGCCGCTCATGCATTGCCAGCCGGTACACGATCTGCCGGGGCGGATGCGGATCGGCTGCCGCGGGCTCCGCTACCTGGAGCCCTGGTCGACCGAGATCACCCGCCGACTGGAAGACTTGGCTCCGGTCGTCGCCGCCCGGATCACCCCTCGGACGGCTAACGTGCTGGTGAACTACGATCCCCAGCAGGCCACCGCCGAGGAGATACGCGATCTCGTGGAGTCGACGCTGGGAACCTACTCGCTGATGGCCTACAAGGGGGAGCGTGGCGAGCGGAACCGCCCTACGGTGAACGAACGGCGGCTCTTGGAGGAGCCGCTCGTGCAGATGGTCATTCGCGTGGGCGTGACCACCAGTTCGCTCCTGTTCGCCTACCTCCGCGGCGAGGCCGCCCCGTCCAGAACGGGTTTCTGGGGTCGCTTGTTGAATATGCCCACGCTGACCGCGCTCTCCCTCGCATCGCCGATATTCCGCAGCGGCGTCGGCTCGTTGCGGCGCGACCTCAGGCCCAACGCCGACACGCTCAGCGCCACGGCGATCCTTGCCGCGGTCCTCTCCGGCCGGGGGCACTCGGCGCTGACGATCATCTGGCTGGCCGACATCGCCGAGCTGCTCACCGCCTACACGATGGACCGCACGCGGCGGGCCATCCGGGAGATGCTCTCCGTGGGAGAAGAGGTCGTCTGGCGGCTGGATGAGGAGGGCGTCGAGCAGCGGATTCCCCTGGAGAGCGTCCGCGTGGGCGACCGCCTCATGGTGCATACGGGCGAGAAGATCAGCGTGGACGGTTCCATCGAGTCGGGCGAGGCGGCCGTGGACCAGGCGTCGATCACCGGGGAATTCCTCCCCATGCAGAAGGGGAACGGCGAGGAGGTGTTCGCGGGGACGGTGGTCAAGAGCGGCCGCCTGGTGATCCGGGCCGAAAAGGTCGGCGATCAGACGGCCGTGGCCCGCATCGTACACCTTGTCGAGGAGGCCACCCACCGCAAGGCCGCCGTACAGACCATCGCCGACCGCCTGTCGGCCCAATTCATCCCGGTGAACTTCCTCCTCGCGGCCGTGGTCTTTCTCGTGACGCGGAACACCAGCCGCGCGCTGAACATGTTGATCATCGACTATTCGTGCGGCGTGCGGCTCTCCACGGCCACGGCCCTCTCGGCGGCCATCTGCGCGGCAGCTCGCAACGGCATTCTCATCAAAGGGAGCAACTACCTCGAGCACCTCGCCGAAGCCGATACGGTGATCTTCGACAAGACGGGCACCATGACCGAGGGGCGGCCCGAAGTGACCAGCGTGGTGCCCATTGCCGAGGGGCTCGCTGCCCGGGAGGTGCTCGAGCTCGCCGCCGCCCCCGAAGAGACGAGCACGCATCCCATGGCGGTGGCCATCGTCGAGAAGGTCCGCCGCAGCGGCTGGCGGATCCCGCCCCACAGCGAGACGGAAGTCCTCACGGCCCGCGGCGTGCAGGCGCGGACCGACGGGCGGCTGATCCGCGTGGGGAGCCGCCGCTTCCTTACCGAGCAGGGGATCGACCCGGCCGCGGCCGGCGAGGCGGTGCAGCGCCTGGTGCGCGGCGGCGAAAACATCGTCTACGTGGCCGACGAGCAGCGCGTGCTCGGCGTGCTCGGCATCCAGGACAAACTGCGGGAGAACGTCAAGAAGGCGGTGAACCGTCTCCGCTACATGGGGGTGGACGACATCATCCTCCTGACGGGCGACGTCGAGCAGCACGCCGAGATCGTGGCCTCGCGGCTGGCCATGGACCGTTTCGAGGCGGAGGTGATGCCCGACGACAAGGCCGAGGCCGTGCTGCGCTTGCAGTCGAAGGGGACTAGCGTGGTGATGGTCGGCGACGGCATCAACGACGCGCCGGCGCTGGCCTACGCCGACGTGGGCATCGCCACCGGCGGCACCCGGACCGACATCGCCATGGAGGCCGCGGACATCACCATCGCCGGCGACGACCCCCTGATGGTCCCCGCCGTGGTTCACCTCGCCCAGAAGACGATGACCGTGGTGCGGCAGAACTTCTTCACGGCGATCGCCGTGAACAGCGTGGGCCTGGTGCTGGCCGCCGTGGGCGTGCTGCCCGTCTTCTGGGCTGCCGTCTTGCACAACAGCAGCACGGTGGCCGTGGTGGCCAACTCCGCCCGCCTCCTCTGGCACGACGTGGAGGAACGGCGGCGATGATCTCCTCGAACCCACCCTGCGTGACGGTCGTCCACAGCCTTCCGGGCCGCGTCCGCGTCCGCCTCTCCCACGCACCGCCGAGCGCCGAGCGCGTGATATCGGCCATTGAGGGGCATCCGGGAATAAGGCGAGTCCACTTTCACCCGGTCACCCGATCGTTGCTGGTGGCCTTCGACGCGCATCACGTGGCCGCTGAGGAGATCGCCCTTCGGGTGGCCTTCCACCTCTCGCTGGAGACGGGGCAGCGGCCGGTGCGGCTCTTGGGAGCTCCCGAACGGCTGGTGCTCGGCGAGAGCGCCATGGTGGCGGCAGCGGCGTTGGCAGCCGCCCTGGCTCTGCGGTGGCTGGGTGGCGGCGATGCCCGGGGGGCATGGATCGACCGCCTGGCGGGGGCGAGCACCGCCTGGGCCGTGGTCGATCACGCCGCCGGCGAGCTCCACGAGCGGGGCTGGTTCGACCCGGAGGTCCTCTCCCTGGTCTACCTCGCCGCAGCCTTCCTCCGGGGCAACCTGCTCAAGGCGGCCACGATCACCTGGGCGACCTCCTTCGGCCGCCACCTCCTCGAGCTGCCGCCCACCGGTGTGGAGGTCCGCCCCCTCGAGATCACCGGCCACGGCGACGACCAGCCGCGCTACGAGCTGCTGGTCAGCCCCGACACCCAGACCCCGGAGCCGGTCCGCTTCGTGGAGACCCTCCAGAGCCTGATCCGCTACGGCACGAGCGGCGGGGGGAGCCACCCTTGGCGCGACCTCTGGGACGAGCTCCGCCACGTGGCCGCCATCCACGGCGCCGTCCTCGAGGGCTACGGGCGGACGCCCCGAGGAATCCCCATGCGTTTCCAATAGACAAGACAAAGGAGAATCTACATGACGAATATCAATTCGGACCAGGTGACCGGCTTCGTCGTGGGCCTGGGCGCTGCGGCCCTGGGGTTCTACCTCTACAAGAAGAACCAGGGCATGGTCGACCAGTGGCTTCGCCAGCAGGGGATCCAGGTGCCGCAGGGAGTCTCGAAAGACCCAGCGACGATGTCCCTCGAGGACCTGCTGGTCGAGAAGGAGCGCCTCGAGGACCTCATCGCCGAGCGCGAGTACGCCGCCGGCAGCAACGCACCGGCCACCACCGGCTAATGATCGAGATACCCTTCCAGGTCCGGAGCGAGCTGCCCGCTCGGCTCGTGATAGAGCCATCCGCCGTGGCCGCTGGCCGAGGCGGGAGGGAATTCGTCGGTCGGCTCCACGTGAACCGATCCGGTGAAGGGATTGGGCGGTAGCGTACCGCGGAAATAGGGGCCGTAGGGGAAGTCGCGCCCCCGAGGGCCGGGAACGCCCCATCTGTTGGTCGGCGCCGTCAACTGGGGCAGATCGCCCTCGTACCAGACCGGCACCTTCCCGCCATGCTCGATCCGGTACTGCTCGATCCCCGCGCGGAGGCGCCGCAGGTTCTCCACAAGGGCGGCGTGCGTGGTCCGCTCGCTGATCGCCTCGGTGACGGAAATCGCCGTGGCCGTGGCAATGGCCATGACGAGGATCACGATTGCGGCATCGACGACGGTGAACCCCGAGCGGCGGTAGCGAGCCATGCTGAGGAAGAACCCCAGTGCGGCCACGGCGCCGACGATGGCCATCGCCGAGAGGTGTTCGTTCGTGCTGACGAACCCTGGCACGAATAGGCTCCTCGCAGATCGGCTCCAGAAATGAGAGTCCCTCTGGAAGCATACCTTTTCGCGGGCCGCGGGGAGCAGCAGGCGCCGCCTTTCCCTCGATTTCCGAAGTTTCCGCCGCGCCGGCCGGCGCCGCACGCGTGCGGCGCCGAGGGGTTATCCGGGTGCGCCGGATGAGGGCGGTGCTTCCGGCGCGCGTTGCGACTCGGCTGCGATCGAGTCCAGTTCCTCCTCGGCCACGATCCAGCCACGGCAGTGCGGACTGGCGCAGGCGCAGGGAACGGCGGAATGGGCCGGCCAGCCGTAGTCGATGGTCAACTGCTCGCCGCGGACCACGGGCGCGACGGTCTCCACCCAGATTTGGATCTGCGGCGGGGCCTGGGGATCGGCCTCGTCGAAGACCTCGACCTGCACGAGGGCGCAGTTGGGCTCGCAACTGTGGTTCAGGTACCGGAAGGGCGGGGCCGGCTCGAGCGAGGCCTCGTCGCCGAGGTCCATGCAGTAGTCGGACGTGTAGGACGGATCGCGGATCACCTTGCCGCGGACGCGACCTACGGTTTCGGTCGGGCGGAAAGATCGCCGCGCGAATACGCCGCGCCCCGTCGCGCTCCGCGCCACGCGGACGGGAAGCCTCTTGCGTTGGATGGATGGCATGATCAGCCGAACGGATTCCTCGGACAGAAAAAGGGCGCCCGCAGGCGAAAGGCCACCAATATGGCCGACGTCACCGATAAAGTCAATCGGCGCGAGCCCCTACCCGCCGCGCCGTCGGCAGAGGGGGACGATCCCGACTCTTGCGCCGCAATGGCATCGCCTGCGCCCTTTGTGGATGGTTTCGGTTATGCGGGCTGTTCGGCGCCTGGAGCGAAGCGGCCTTCTCCCGGCGAGGTTTTCATTGAGCGCGCCTCCTGGGAGCGGCCGATTCGTGCCATGGACGGGTCGGCACGGATGGGCCGCACCCGCGCAAGGGATGAACTTGCCGCGGCACGGACGGATATATGGATCGCCTGCGACCGACCCTGCTCCCTGTGGTCTCGCCGGCTCTGCTCGCGGTCTCGGCCCTGCTCTGGCTGGGCCCGCTCTGGTTGAGTGACCGGCATGGGGTCGATATCGGAGCTGCACCACGCCCCGAGAGGGCGAGCGCCCCGAGCGCGCCGCAAACGAGCGACGGGCCTCGGCACGGCTCCCCCCCGGCAAGCCTTCCCCGAAGGGCTACGGCACGCTCGGTCGCCGCGGCCGACCGGGAAGTGCAACCGGCCCAGGCCCTCTCGCCGTGGCCCCGTGCAGGTGGCGGGCTTCCCCTGCCACGGCCCGCCGCATTGGCCCGGGCGCAGCCCCGACCGCAAAGCGGGGCCTACCCGCTGATCCGTCCGCCGGCGGAGCCGCCCGCGCTACTCGAATTCGGGGGGGGAACGGCGCAACCGTTGGCGGTCGCTTCACCTTGGCCGCGGCCCGCCGCACCGCCCGCGGCTCCATCGGCAGACGAAGCGGAGGGCGGCCGCGGCAGCCGGCAAGTCGCCGGAGAGGTCTCCCCGGAACGGCCGCCGCGGTCCCGGGCCCTGGAGCGGATCGCCGAGGAGGCCGACCGCCGGACGGCCGAAGGTTTTGCCTTGGCGGGGCGGGGCGCCTTCTTTTCGGCGCGGGCGGAGTTCATCGCCGCGCTTCGCATCCTGGCGCAGGGGCTCGACGCCGAATACGCGACGGCGGCGCACAGCCGGGCGCTGACTGCGGGATTGACGGCGCTCCGCGAGGCGGAGGACTTCGTCCCCCGCGGCGCGGCGCTCGAGACCGACATCGACGTGGCCGCGATCGCCACGGGCCACGAGAGCGCCCTCCTCGATCCGGACGAGCTGGCACGGACGAACTCCCTCAAGGCCGCCGACCGCTACCTGACCTACGCTCAGGAACGGCTCGCCGCCGCGGGTGGGGGCGAGGTGGCCGCCTCCATGGCCCTGCGCGGCCTGGGAAAGCTTCACGCCGACGAACAGGCGCTGGGGGGGGCAGCGGCCCTCGTCGCCGCTCAGTCGAAGGGAATGGCCTACTTCCAGGCGGCCCTGATGGTCAGCCCGCAGAACCACATGGCCGCCAACGACCTCGGCGTCCTGCTGGCCCGGGTGGGAAGGAGCGACGAGGCCCGCGCGGTACTGGAGCACGCGCTGCGGATCGCCGCTCAGCCGACCACGGCACACAACCTGGTCACGGTCTACGCTCGCCTCGGAGAGCACGATCTGGCCCGCCGGTTGGCGGCGAGGATGCCGGACGCCCCCGCCGTCGATGCGGCGGCGCTGGTTCAGTGGGTTCCCCCCGATGCAATGGAAACCGGCGCCCGCCCGTCGCCGGTCGCTCCGCGGGCGCCGCTGGTAACGGCACGGGACGGATCGGACCTCCCCACCCGGAACCCGCCGCCGGCGGCGCCATTCTTTCGGACGCCCTCTGCGGTCGCCCTGAACCCCTGGGACCTGCTCCGCCAAAGGAACTGACGTGAGACGGATAACGCCGGGGAAGGGGAGTCGACGGCCGCCGCCGCGGAAACGCGGCTGGGGTTCGTGGGCGTTGGCCCTATTGGGGCTCTTCCCCCTCGTCGCTTCGGCGGTCTGGATGGGCGGCCTCGGGGCATCCGCCCGACCGCTCCCCAGCGCGCCGCGGTGCGATCCGCTGCCGGTGCGCGCGTCCTCGGCCCGTGTGCCCCGTGCGGCCGGCAGCCAGGTCTTCCGCCCCGAGCATCGTCCCCCGGGTTCCGAGGGGGTGGCGGCCGCGAGAGGGGCGCCGCGGGAAGAGGCGGCCATCCAGCTCTGCCAGGCCCTGGAACCGGCCGCGCCGCACTCGATTCGCGCCGTCGACTGCGCCGACGGCTGCTGCTGTACGCGGTGCGCGCATCGCTGGGAGCGGATGCGACTGGTTCGCTGGCAGGCCTTCGCCCAGGGCGAATACCTCGGCCAGGAGCGTTCCGCGCACGTGAGCGATTACCGCTTGCGGGTCGACGACGAGCTGGACCTCCTCTTCCGGCTCACGCGCGACGAGCAGCCGACTCCCTATCGACTCAACGTCGGCGACGAGATCCGCGTGGAGTCGTTGACCGATCCGGCGTTGGACCGCGATCTGATCATCCAGCCGGACGGCACGATCACGCTCCGCCTCCTCGGCCAGATCCGGGCCACGGGCCGCACCGTGGCCCAGGTCCGCGAGGCGCTCGAGGCCGCCTACGAGCAGTACTACAAGGTGCCCGCGATCACCGTCACGCCCCTGCGCGTCAACAGCAGGCTGGAGGACCTGCGGGCCTCGATCGACCGCCGCGCGGGGATGGGCGGCCAGAGCCTCTTCACCCGGGTCACGCCCGAAGGGACCATCGCCCTGCCGGCCCTGGGGTCGGTGCGGGCCCAAGGGCTCACGCTCACCGAGTTAGGGCGGGAGATCAACGAACGGTACAACCAGCAGATCCAGGGGATCGAAGTAATCCCCGTTCTCGTGCAGCGGGCTCCGCGGTACATCTACGTGCTGGGCGAGGTCGGCAGTCCGGGGCGCTTCGAACTCACCGGGCCGACCACCGTGCTCCAGGCCCTGGCGATGGCGGGGAGCTGGAACGTAGGCGCCCACCTCAAGCAAGTGGTCGTCTTTCGCCGCGGCGACGACTGGCGGCTCCTGGCGACGATGGTCGACATCCACCGCGCCCTGCACGGCACCGACCCCTGCCCGCAGGGCGAGATCTGGCTCGCCGACTCGGACGTGATCATCGTCCCGAAGAGCCCCGTCCTCGCGACCACCGATTTCATCGACCTCGTCTTCACCCGCGGCATCTACGGCGTCTTCCCCCTGGGGGCGACCATCAACTTCTCCCGGATGAGCGCGCTGTAGAGGTGTCCTGTAACCGTTCACGGGCCGGCCGGGGACTGGTCCATTTTTCGGCCAATAGACCCTCTCTTTAGCAACCGCCGATGCCCGAAAAATGGACCTGTCCCCTTACCGTGCCGCGGCGTATCGGACGAAGGGGACCGTCCCATTTTCGCGGCCGAATCGCGCCGTCCACGAGGAATACTCTCTATGGCCGCGAAAAAAAGGGACGGTCCCCCGTGAACGGTTACGGTCTCCTACGGGGTGCGGCTGGTGCGGGAAAGGGCCTCCTCGGGGAGAAAGAGCAGGCGGCCGCAGGAGCGGCAGAAGGCGGGCTGGGAGAGCATGATGGCGTTCACGGCGTTCAGCGGGATCTGCTGGTGGCAGCCGCCGCACGACTGGTGCTCCACGACGGCCATGCCGTCCTCGCCGCGGGCGGAGACGACCCGCCGATAGTCGATACGGAACTCGGCCGGAAGGCCTTCCTCCTGACGGGCGAGCTCCTCCTCGAGGCGGGCGATCTCGCTGCGCAGCGCCGGCTCCTCCTCGGCGAACTCGGCCTCCGCCGCCGCCAGGTCGCCGCGGGTCTTCTCGAGGGCGGCCTCGGCTTCGGTAATCCTCCGCGGGTACTCGTCGAGCCGCTCCAGGGATTCGAGGATCTCGTCGGCCAGCACGCTGTTGGCCATCTCGGCCGCGGCGATCTGCTCCTTCAAACCCTGGTACTCGACGTTGCTCTTGGCGGCGTTGAGCTGGACCTGCAGCTTGCCGAGCCGCTCCTCGTTGGTCTTCAGTTGGAGCTGCTTCTTGTCCGTGGCGACGCGAAAGGCCTTGGCTTCCTCCTTCAGG
This sequence comes from Planctomycetales bacterium, assembly GCA_007119795.1. The sequence continues at coordinate 26,013 of SKOZ01000057.1, forward strand.
GCGTGCAACTCCTCCTCCAGGCGCTGCACGTTGGCCTGGCGGGCGCGGATGACGCGCGGGCCGCGCGCGAGCCGTTCCCTAAGATCGCCGAGCTGGCGGTGGATGCGGTGGAGAGTGATGAGCGTTTCCGGGGCGACTTGGGGGCGGGTAGGCGACATGGTGGGAACCAGTGGGTATTCGGGGTACACGGGCGGGGCAACAACGATCAAGAGGCCCTCACGCCGTTGGGGGCCGGGCGCGGCGGTTCGGCCCCCGCGACTCCGGAGTCGCCAAGAAACAAAAACGGCCGCCGGAGAGACGACCGGCGGCCGGTGGCTGTACGGCGGCCCCGCGCGCCGCGGGGCGCGGGGCGCGGGGCGCAATCCCCTGGATCGGCGACTCAGCCCGCCACCCGCTGGAGAAAACCAGCGAGCTGTTCGCTCCGCACCGGGTGCTGCAGCTTGCGGACCGCCTTGGCCTCGATCTGGCGGACCCGCTCCCGGGTGACGCGGAATATGCGGCCCACCTCCTCGAGCGTGTAGGTGCAGCCGTCGCCCAGGCCGTAGCGAAGGCGGATGATCTCCCGCTCGCGGTAGGTGAGCGTCTTGAGGAGGGCCTCGATCTTCTCACGGAGCAACTCGTTGCTGGCGGTCCGTTCAGGGCGCGGACTCGCCTGGTCTTCGATGAACTCGCCAAAGCAGCTATCCTCGCTCTCGCCCACGGGGCGGTCGAGGCTCACCGGCTGGCGGCCGATGCTCAGCACCCGCCGCGCCTCGTCCAGGGAGAGTCCGGCGGCGGCGGCCACTTCCTCTGTTGTCGGCTCTCGGCCCAGTTCTTGCAAGAGCCTCCGCGACGAGTTTTTCAATTTGCCGAGCACGTCGATCATGTGGACCGGAATACGAATGGTGCGGGCCTGATCGGCAATGGCCCGCGTGATCGCCTGCCGGATCCACCAGGTGGCGTAGGTGGAGAACTTGAAGCCCCGCCGGTATTCGTACTTGTCTACCGCCCGCATGAGCCCCGTATTCCCCTCCTGAATGAGGTCCAGGAAGCTCAATCCGCGGTTGCGGTACTTCTTGGCGATCGAGACCACCAGGCGGAGGTTGCCCCCCGAGAGTTGCCTCTTGACCCGCTCGTAGTCCTGGTACTGGCTCCGCAGGAGGGTGCACCGCAGCCGCAGGCTCTTGGGGCTCTCCTGGGTGAGGAGCATCAGGTCGCGGAGCTCCCGCCGGAGATTCGCCCGCTGGTCACGCAGTTCCGGGTCGCCGGCGATGGCGCGGAGGCGACCGCGGATGGCCTCCATGCGGGCCAGGGTGTCCTCCATCTGGCGGATCATGGCCTGGACGCGGCGGGTCCGAAGGCTGAGCTCCTCGGTGAGCGTCAATGCCTTGCGGCGGCGGCGGATGAAGCGGCGCCGGGCGGCATCCCGCTCCGCCCTATCGGTTCTCCGGCTGATCATGACCCGGAAATCGGCGGCGTTGCCCTCCATCAGGTGATTGAGCGTTTGCAGATTGTGGGGCATGCGGGCGAGGATCTGCTCCTTGGTCAGGCGCTCGGTGAGCGAGACCTTGATCGTGCGATCGAAGGGGAGCGATCCCCGGTGGACCTTGGCCAAGGTGCCCACCGTGGCCTTGAGCGCCAGGTGGCAACCGAGGACCGTGCGGCGGAAGCGCTTGCGGGTCACCTCGATCTTCTTGGCCAGCGCGATCTCCTCCTCGCGGGAGAGAAGGGGAATCTCCGCCATCTGCGACAGGTAGAGGCGAATAGGGTCGCTGCTCCATTTGGGGAGCTCTCCGGGCGGCAACGGCGGCAGCCCCGCCTCCACGGCGACCCGATCGAGAGGATCTCTCGGGCAGTCTTCCGAATCGCCGCCGCTTCCGTTGGGCGAGTCCGCGGGGGGCTCGCTCCGCAACTCGATTCCCCGCTCATCCAGTTGGACGAGGAGATTGTCCAGCTTGTCGGGGTCCATCGCCTCGTCGGGCAGATAGTTGGCCACCTCGTCGTAGGTGAGGTAACCCTGGCTGCGGCCCTTGACGATCAGATCGAACAGTTCCTGGTCGGCGTGTTCCACCGTACGCACTCCTTTCGCGTCCATGCGACGCGCTGGGCGGAAACTCTGCGGATTGCGGCAATCGGGCTGTGCGGGAACAGCCCCGGCGACGCCGCCTTCCCACCGGCGCGGTCCTACCCTTCCTTGGGCTCGGAAATGCCGTGCCGGGTTCGCTCACGTAATAAGATCTCCTCGAGTAATGCCGCGCCTCTCGCGGGGTCCAGCCCCGGCGACCGCAGCGCAGCCGAATGCTCACCGCGGCGGCGGTCTTCGCCGCGACGAAAGTAACTCTTCATCAACTCGTCCAGGAGCCGCGCCGGCTCGGCAGCCGGGTCGGCGCGGCCACGGCCCGCTTCGTCGAGGGCCACGATGCGGCACTTCATCTGCGGATCGTCGAAACAGAGCATGAGCCGCTCGAAAGAGGGGGTGGTGCCCTCCTCAAGAAGGGCATCCAAGGCGGCGAAGATCCGCCGCCGGGGCCCCTCCGGCCACTCGCCGGCGGGCAGCCGGGCGGTCACCTTGGGGACGAGTTCGGGGTGGACGATGAGGATTTGCAGCACTTCGTCCTGCCACCGGGCAAGCCAGGCGTCGGCGGGCTCGGAAGGGTGGGGCTGCGCGGGAGCAGGCGCCGTCTCGGGCTTGGTGGCGCGTCGCAGGGAACGGCCGCGGAGGCTCGCCAGGCGCGCGCGCACTTCGCCTTCCGGCACGCGGAACCGCTCCGCCAGCCGCTGAATGATCTTCTCTTGCCGAAAGGGCGTGGTGGCGGCGTCGCGGGGCGCCTTGGCCAGGATGGCCACCAGCCGCTCCAGGGCCTCGCTGGCTCGATGGACGTCGCGCGCCAGGTCGATCCCCTCCGTGGCCGCGCGGAAGGCGTGCTCCATGGCGTCTTCGGCGTGGCTCTCCAGGAGCGCGGCGAAGGCCGCCGCTCCTCGATCCTGCAGATAATCGCAGGGGTCGAGGCCGGCGGGGAGCGTGAGGACGCGGAGCTCGACTTGCTGAGCGATGAAGAGCTCGAGGACCTCGTTGGCTCGCCGGCGGCCGGCCTCGTCACCGTCGAGGACCAGGACGATGCGATCCGCAAAGCGCCGCAGGAGCCGCACGTGTTCCGGCCCCAGGGCGGTGCCCAACACGGCCACGGCATCGGTGAAGCCGTGCTGATGGGCCATGATGCAGTCGGTGTAGCCCTCCATGACCAGAGCCGTGTTCGAGCGGCGGAGCGAGTCGCGGGCAGCATCGAGCCCATAGAGGAGGTGGCTCTTGGCGAAGAGGGGCGTCTCCGGTGAGTTGAGGTACTTGGCCTTGCTCGCCCCCCCCGCCTCGGGGAGGATTCGCCCGCCGAAGCCCAACGTGCGCCCTTGGGTATCGCGGATGGGGAAGAGGACCCGCCCGGCGAAACGATCGTAATAGCCGCCGCTCTCCCGGCGGACGATCAGGCCGATCGCTTCGAGGGTCTGGGCATCGAATGGGGTCCCTCGGCACCTCTCCAGGAGCCAGTCCCTGCGAACCGGGGCGAACCCGAGGCGGAAGCCGGTTGTCGAGTCGGGGGTGATACCCCTCTCGGCGAGATAGCGGCGCGCCGGCGCCGCCACCTCGTCCCTGAGGAGGCAGGCGTGGAATTGGTTCTCGGCCCACGCGGCAGCGGCGAAGAGGTGGCGCTTGTCGCGGCCTCTGCCCGGTTTGGCTTCGTCGCGAAACCCCTCCGCAGCGCGTCTGCCCGCGCGCGAACGGCCTGCGGGCGGATCGGGGGCGATGCCCGCCCGCTCGGCGAGCGTCGCGAGGGCCTCGGGGAAGGCTACCCCCTCGATCTGCATCATGAAGCTGAAGACGTCGCCACCGAGATTGCATACCCAGCAACGGTACGACTGGCGGTCGGGGCTGACCTGGAGGCTGGGGCGGGTGTCGTCGTGCCAGGGGCAAAGCCCGACAAAGTTCCTTCCCTGGCGGCGGAGCGTGACGAAGCTGCCGATCAGCTCGACGATATCGATCGCCTGGCGAACACGCTCCTTGAAATCCAGCGACGAGCGCAACGACACCGTCTGCTCCCGTGCTATCCGAGGGGCGACTTCCATGTCCCAACTGTCAGACACAGGCGGCAAGTCCTTTTGCCGAGTCGCGGCATCCGACGCGCCGCGAGGGGTTGATCCGCAGGCTCGGCTGCGGGGGGCGAGTGGCATCGCCCGCTGAGGATGGGGCGATTATAGCCCTGCCCTCCGCAGCGGTCAAGAACGCAGTTCGTCGCGGCAATTCGCCATTGCAGCGGGAGAGGGCAGTCGGCATAATGCCCGCGCGACGAGGGATCGTCCCCAGCCGGCTCGCACGACACAGGGGCGGCCTCCGACGAATGATCGCGGAGCCCCTCCCCCGGTACTGCCCGCAGAACCGCTGGATTCCGTGCCGCCGACACATCGGGCTGATGCGCTTCACCATGGGCAACCGATAAGAAATGGTGTGTGGCCCCTGCAGACACGACGGTACGTCGAACCATTCAGCCTCCCTCGGGCGGCCATTGAGGGTCGCAAAGGTGAACCCGTGAAAATCCATCCCCTGGCTTGCATCGCTCCCTCCGCTCACCTGGGCCGCAACGTCTCGATCGGACCGTTCTGTGTGGTGGAAGAAGACGTCGTTCTGGGCGACGATTGCACGCTGGCGAGCCACGTGGTCGTGAAAAGTGGCACCATCATGGGGGATGGCAATACCCTCTGTGATGCGGCCATCATCGGCGGAATGCCGCAGCACGTCCGTACTCCCGAGAGGCCCGGTCGGGTGGTCATCGGGTCGCACAACACGATCCGCGAACACGTCACCGTCCACCGCGCCCTGGAGCCCGACGGCGTCACGACCGTTGGCGACCACAACCTCTTCATGGTCGGCAGCCACATAGCCCACGACTGCCGGGTGGGGAGCCATTGCATCCTCACCAACCACGCCCTGTTGGGCGGCCACGTGACGGTGGAGGATCGCGCCTACGTCTCCGGTGCCGTGGCGGTCCACCAGTTCTGCCGAATCGGGACCTTGGCGATGGTCGGCGGCCATGCGCGCTGCGTCCAAGACATCCCCCCCTACGTGACCATCGACGGCCTCAGCGGGCTGGTGGTGGGGCTGAACACCGTGGGAATCCGGCGTGCCGGATACAAGTCCTCCGACCTGAAACAGCTCAAGGACGCCTACCGCGTCATCTACCGCAGCCGCCTCTCCTGGGCCGATGTGCTCGAGACCCTCAAGGCACAGTTCCCCGAGGGCCCCGCCGCCCGTTTCCACGAGTTCCTTGCCGGGACCACTCGTGGTATCATTTCAGAGCGGAGGCTTCCGCCGGGCGCCACGCTCAAGCTCCGCCTTCCCGCGGAGGAAGATCCGGGTATGCGCGTCAAGGCGGGCTGAACGCTCTGGCTTGCGGGGGTATCGCCGTACGGCTTCGCCCCTCCCCGGCTGCTGGTATCCTACCGGCACGCCGGGTTCGCCGGATGCCGTTGCATGGGTCGTCCGGCCTCCCTGTGCCGCGGGTGCACCGAAGCCCCATTCTTGGCGCCGAGACGATGGGCTGGTTCTGGACACCGAGATCGATTGCTGCCTGCCTGGTAATCTCCTTGGCCATGGCGGGGATGGTCTACGTCGTCTCCCTGGGGACGCTCCCTCCGGCGGATTTCACCTTCTGCAACGGCGAGATCAAGTCGGTCGACCCCGCACAGGTCACCGGCCAGCCGGAAGGCCGGATCGTCTGGGCCCTCTTCGAGGGGCTGTGCCGCCTCGACCCCGAGACCCTCGAGCCCATCCCCGGGATGGCCGAATCGTGGACCCTCTCCGACGACGGCTTGACCTACACCTTCCGCTTCCGCGCCAACGCCCTCTGGTCCGACGGCTCGCCGGTGACCGCCGACGATTTCCACTACTCGTACCGCCGCGTCCTCCACCCGGAGACGGCGTGCGAATATGCCGGCGAGCTCTGGTATATCGAGGGTGCCCGCAAATACACCTCGGGTCAGGTCGAGCTCGGCGATCCGGTGGAGATCGAGTTGGAGGAACAGCCGCGGGGGGCGCTGCCGCACGCGCGGGGAGTGACGCTCCGCGGCCGGCTCGAATCGGTCGAGGGGCGCGACGGTGAGGAGCCGATCTACACGGTGGCCGTCGACGGCCGCATGCGGCGATTCCAGCGGGGCTCGCGGGGGGACGGCATCGAGGACTACCGTTGGCTGCTCTACGACTTCGAAGAGGTGGGCGTTGAGGTTCTCGACCCGGAGACGCTCCGCATCACGCTCGAACACCCCACGCCCTACTTTCTCAGCCTGACGGCCTTCTATCCCTTCTCCCCGGTCAACCGCGACTGCGTGGATCGCTACGGCTCGCCCGACTGGACCAAGCCGGAGAACATCGTCAGCAACGGCCCCTTCGTCTTGCAGTTCCGCCGCATCCGCGATCGTGTGCGGCTCGCCAAGAACCCGCATTACTGGGACAGCGAGAACGTCCACCTGGAGACCATCGACGCTCTGGCCGTCAGTGCGGCGACGACGATGCTCAATCTCTACATGACCGGAGTCGCCGACTGGATCCCCTCCGTCCCGGTGGAGGCCGCCCCGGTACTCATGGAGCGGCCCGAGGGCGACTTCCGCCCGGCCCCTTACCTGGCCACCTACTACTACATGCTCAACACCGCCGATCCGGCGCTCGCCGACCGGCGGGTCCGGCGGGCCCTCCACCTGGCCATCGACCGCGAGGAGCTGGTGACCAAGGTCACCCGCAGCGGCCAGGTCCCGGCCTACAGCATCGTCCCGGACGAGATCACCCGCTACATGCCCTACACCCCGCAGCACGCCCCCCCACGCGACGTCGAGGCGGCGCAACGGCTCATGGCCGAGGCGGGCTATCCCGGTGGTCGCGGCTTCCCCCGCATCGAAATCCTCTACAACGACCTGGAGGCCCACCGCACGATCGCCGAGCTCATCCAGTCGCAATGGACCAACGCCCTGGGCATCGAGACGCGCTTGGCTGCACAGGAATGGGGGGCCTATCTCAGCAGCCGGCAGACCGGCAACTACCAGGTCGCCCGCGCCGGCTGGATCGGCGACTACGTGGACCCGAACACCTTCCTGAAGATGTTCACCACCGGCAGCCCCCTCAACCAGACCCGCTGGAGCCACGGCGAGTACGATGCCCTGGTCGACGCCGCCCGCCGCGAGTCCGCCCCCGCCCGCCGCCTCGCCTTGATGGAGGAGGCCGAGGCAATCCTCATGGATGAGCTTCCCGTGATCCCCCTCTACTTCTACGTTTCGCAGAACATGGTCCGCCCCTATGTCGAGGGTTTCCATCATAACATTCAAGACATCCACCCCCTCCAATCGATCCGCATCGACCCGCAGCGCAAGGCCGAAATACTCGGTCCGTAGTCAGTTGTCCGTGGTCAGTGGTCCGTTGTCCGTTGTCCGTTGGACGCGCCCGAGGCGCTTGGAAAGGAACTGCGAACCACAAATAACCCGACAGCAACCACTAGCCACTAGCCACTAACCAACATGTCCTTCTTCGTCAAACGGCTGGTGTGGATGGTGCTCACGCTGTGGATCGTCTTCACGGTGAGCTTCTTCCTCATGCGCGCCGTTCCCGGGGGGCCGCTCGATAGCGAGCGGCAGCTCGACCCCATGGTCGAGGCCAACCTCCTCCGCCGCTACAATCTCGACCTGCCCGTCCACGAGCAGTACCTGCGCGAGCTGGGGCGGGTGGTGCGTTTCGACCTCGGCGTGAGCTTCCGCCTGGCCGACTCCACGGTCAACGAGGTGATCCGCCAGGGCTTCCCCGTCTCCGCCGCCCTGGGCGTCTTCGCGCTCCTCTTCGCCCTGGGACTGGGCCTGGCGACAGGGATCGTCTCCGCCGTCTGGCGGCAGACTCCCCTGGACTACGGAGCCATGGTGCTGGCCACGGTGGGCATCGCGCTGCCGAACTTCGTTTTGGCGATGGCGGGCATCCTGCTCTTCGCCTTCTACTGGCCCCTGCTCCCCGCGGCCGGCTGGGGATCCCTCCGCCACCTCGTGCTTCCCGCCATGTGCCTGGG
>SKOZ01000060.1 GCA_007119795.1 Planctomycetales bacterium
ACGAACTCGTCGGCCGCCAGGCCCCACGTGTTGTAGTGTTCGCGCACGTCGTCGGGCACGCGCGGATCGTTGGCCAGGAAGTACAGGTAGCCCTGCTGGTACGTCTCGTGCTCCCGGACGATCTCGCGCCGCCGCTCGTACGACGCCTCCGGGTAGTCGTAATTCATGCCGATGTTGTCGGTGCTGAAGGGGCCGTGGTTGTTCGTGTCGGTCTTGGCGTTGGGAATCGGGTCGAACTTGCCGAACACGTGGCGCGAGCCGGCTTGCAGCGTGCGCAGGAGCAACTCGTACTGGAGCGGGTCGTAGCCTTCGGGCTTGGGGAACGGGATGCGGTTGTCGGGGTGGTTCGTCAGGCACATGCGGAAGTTGTACGCCTGCACCCGGTGGTCGCCCTCGCCCGGCTCGCCGGGATCCTCGTCGTGGATGCGCGGCAGCAGGCCGCTTTCGGGGTCGTCGGGCACGACGTAAGGGCTCACCTCATAGGCGAAATAGTGGCCGGAAGGTCCGCCCCGGCGCTCCTCCTCGGGAAAGGTGCGGCCGAGGCAGGCGGGCCGGTTCGGCGGGATGAGCTGCACGCCATTGAGCGTTTCGCCGTACACGCTGTTGGCCTCGCGCCCCACGTGGTACGCAACGCCCGCGGCGGCCATCAGGTCGCCTTCGTACGTGGCGTCGAGGAACATCTGCCCGCGATACGTGGCGCCGCTGAGGGTGGTGATGGCCACGATGCGCGTCCCGTCCATCTCCACGCCCGATGCCCGGTCGAGGTATTCCTCGCGGACCACGGGAATATCGTACTCGTCGATCCATTGTTCGAAGGTGCGTTCGGCCACGTGCGGCTCGAACACCCAAATGGCGTCGTCCTCCGGGCGGTAGTGGCGGTTCTCCTCCGGCTTCTGGTACACCCACGCTTCCGGGTTGTCGTAATGGGCCTTGAGGCGCTGGTAGAACTCGCGGGCCAGACCGCCGATGACCTCACTTCGGCCGGTATCCGTCCATCCCAGGCCGCCGCTGGATAGTCCGCCGAGGTGCCTCTCCGGGGCCACCACCACAACCGAGCGGCCCATCCGCCTCGCCTGCACGGCGGCGGCCACGCCGCTGGAGGTGCCGCCGTAGACGACCACATCGAACGAGCCGGCCTCCGCGTGGACCGCGGAGGCCGTACAGACTGCCAGCAAGAAGGTCGCAACACGCATGGGATTTCGCTCCAATTCAAGCCGAGATTACCCCGCGCACCTCACCCGGATACGCCGCCGGGGCCGATTCTGCCATGATACCGGCCCGCGCCCCGTTGCGACTATCGCTCTGGGGACTTTTTTTCCGCGATACGGCAGCGTAACCGTTCAACAGAAAGGCAGCGGGCAGCGGTCCCGTAAACCGTTCGATGCTGGTGCAAGTCCAGTCGTCGGCGGGTGGCACGTCCCTTGCGCGACGCGGAGCGTCGCGATAAGGGCGTGGCCGTGCTCGAGGCCCGCCCCGCAGAGGGTTTCCTGGTGCCGAGGATCGCCCCCCTCCATTTCCGGCACGTCCCGATCTCACCGATCTACACGATCTTCACCCCTGGCCCCCGAAGGTAGGAGTCGGGAGTCAGCGATCAGGCCGAGAGCTTCGCCCCGCCAGTCGGCTTCGCGCAGGGCCCGCTGGGAAGTGATCGACTGGTCCATGGAGCGTGGGGCCGGGGCTATTCCTTGGCGGCGGCCTCGTCGGCTGGCGGGGGTGCGGACTCTTGCAGCCAGGCGAGGTTGAAGCGGTAGTGGAGCCGGCTGGAGGTGAGGTGGATGACGCGGTCGGGCGTCTGCGTGGCGGCGAGGTAGCCGGCGTGCTCGGCGCGGGTGGGGGTGGCGGTGAAGGGCCTGGTCCAGGCGCCGCCGTCGAACTGGCCGGCACCGGGCGTGAGGAGCTTGCGGACGGGCCAGGTGATGCCTTCATCTCTCCCGTAGGGGGCGGGGGCGTTTTGCCTGGCACGGCTTTTGCTGTGTTGGCTGGTGACGGATTTCCACTCCCCGTGACACCTGTGCCAGGAGCCACGTGATGCAACCCATTTCCCGCGAAGAACTAAACGTACGGCTGGCCAGCGACGACCTGACGGTCGTCGAAGTGTTGGACCCGAAATACTACCGCAAGTTCCACCTGCCCGGCGCGATCAACGTCCCGCTGGGCAACGACTTCGATACGCAAATCGAGAAGGCCGTCCCCGACAAGAATGCGCCGGTCGTCGTCTATTGCATGGATACCGAATGCGATGCGTCCCCCAAAGCGGCGCAACGGATGGAGGCACTCGGCTACCGGCAGGTGTTCGACTACGAAGCCGGCAAAGTCGATTGGCAGGAGGCCGGCCTGCCCACGGAGACGTGAGCGTCCGGCGGCCTGCCCTCGCGTCCCCCATCGCGGCTGACCTGCGCGCCTCTCGGTTGGAAGGCGGAGCCGGAACAGGTTTGTCGACCGGAGATCCCGTCCTCGCAGTCCCGCCCGCCAACGAGGGGAACGGCGGGTGGGATGGCGGCGAGGGAGGAGGTAGGCACGGAAAGACGTGCGACCTCGGCGCGGCTGCGGATCTCGATTTGCCGCACGCGCCGCATCGTGCGGCAGAGTCCCCCTCCGCAGCCATACTCGCGCGTCGTTTCCCGGCTGGCCCGGCGGCGTTCTCAAGGCCGAATCGCGAAACGGTGGCCGCCGCGCTGCGCGACGGGACGGCAGGACGGCTTGTCGCGGGCAGCGGCAATTTGTCGGGGATGCGGCTTCGGGCTGTCATCCTCCTGCCGGGTGTAGCTGCCATTCGCAGTTCGTGGCAGCTTGGCACGAAAAATGCACGAGGGGGTGCCATCCGCAGCGGCGCGGGGTGACGCGGCATGCGGAGAGCGCAGAAGTTGGCGCAACGTCCCGCGACCGTCGAACGCAACCGAGGAGTGGAAGATGATGTCGTCATTATCCTCGCGTTCCGCCTGGCACGATCGTGACCTCCAGCGGGAGATCCAGGAGGTCTTCGGGGCCTTGATCGATGGCCCCTGGGGTCGGGGCGCGCCGGGGCTGACGGCGTGGCCGGCCACCGATCTCTTCGAGACGGAGGACGACTACCTGCTGTTTGCCGATTTGCCCGGCGTGGCCCCCGACGACGTCGAGCTGCGTCTTGAGGGGCGGTGCCTGATTCTCTGCGGGCTCCGCTGGACCACGGCGTTCATGCGCCAGGGGCGGGAGGTGAGCGTCGAGCGGACCTGCGGCCGTTTCTGCCGCCGCATCCGGCTCGAGGAGCCCGTCGATCTCGATGGGGTACAGCACGGGTATGAAAACGGAATCTACTGGGCCCGCCTCCCCAAACGGCGGCCCGGCACCACCGGCGATCGGGAGCCATCCGCCTAGGCCGGCCAGCAGGAGCCGGCAAACGCCTAGACCATGCACTCAACCCAGCCATAGGAGGGTCGCCATGTATCGGCCAACCCAGTTGCGACACCTGACGGCCGACGAGATCGATCTGGGACTCGACCCGCAGGCCCTCGGTTTCAGGAGTACGGCGGAATTGGAACCGCTCGGGGAGATCGTCGGCCAGCCGCGGGCGCTGCGGGCCCTGGACCTGGGATTGGGAATCCGGCACGCGAGCTACAACGTCTACGTGGCGGGGCTGAGCGGGACGGGCAAGAAGGAAACCATCCGCCGCGAGCTAGCCCGCCGGGGACGCGACGAGCCCACGCCGGACGACTGGATCTACGTCAACAACTTCAACGAGCCCGACCGCCCGCTGGCAATCGCCCTGCCCGCCGGCCAGGGATCGCGGCTGAAACAGGACATCGAGGAACTCCTCTCGCGGCTCCTGGAAGACCTCCCCAAGGCCTTCCGGGAGGAGGATTTCAGCCGCGAAAAGCGCCGCATCGGCGAACAGTACCAGGATCGCCACCGCAAGGCATTCTCCGAATTGGAGAAGCTGGCGCGGGAGAAGGGGCTGTCCGTAGAGCAGATGCCCAACGGCCAGATCGCCCTGGTGCCTCTGCGGGAAGACCGCCCCATGACTCCCGAGGAAATCAGCCAGCTCTCCGAGGCGGACCGGGAGGCCCTTCACCAACGGCAGCGCGAGGTGGCTCGGCACGGCGAGGAGATCCTTCGCCGGCAGGAGGAGATCAGCCGGGAGCTCGCCGGCGAGGTCCGCTCCGTGGAACGCGGCTTCGCGGCGGCGCGGATCGAGCCGCTGGTGGACCGTATCGCCGAGCGGTACGAGAGCGAAAAACTCCGCTGCTGGCTCGGTCGTCTCAAGGAGCACATGGTGGAGCATCTCGACCGCTTCCGGCAGCAGGAGGAGGGCCAGCAGCAGCAGATGGCGGCGATGCTCGGCGCGCCGCGGCCGTCGGCGGAAGAGCGGCTGCAGGAGTACCAGGTGAACCTGCTCATCGACAACCGCCGTCAGGAGGGGGCCGCCGTGGTGATCGAGGAGACGCCCAACTACAAGGCCCTCTTCGGCACGATCGAGAAGGTGGTCGACCGCTCCGGCAAGCTGGTGACCGACTTCACGCGAATCAAGGCCGGCAGCCTGCTCAAGGCCAACGGCGGCTACCTGGTCATCAACCTGCTCGACGCCCTCCTGGAGCCGCTGGTCTGGAAAACCCTCAAACAAACGCTCAAGAGCGGCCACCTGAAGATCGAGACCTACGATCCCTTCGCCCTCTTCAGCACGTCGGGGATCAACCCCGAGCCGGTGCCTCTGGACGTCAAGCTGGTAGTTCTGGGCAGCCCGCTTCTCTATCACCTCCTCCACCTGTACGATGAGGACTTCGCCGAGATCTTCAAAGTCAAGGCGGAGTTCGTCGGCGAGATGGAGCGGCAGGAGGAGAGTGCCCGGGTGCTGGGGCGCCTGGCGCGCAAGCTGAGCGATCAGGAGCATTTGGCGCCGGTTACGGCAGACGGCGTGGCCGAGCTGCTCCGCAGCGGTTGCCGGTTCGCCGCCGACAAAGAGAAGCTCACCGCGGAATTCAGCCGCATCGCCGACCTGCTCCGCGAAGCAGATTACTGGGCCAGGCAAGACCACGCATCCGCCATCGGCAGCCCGCACGTGCGGCGGGCCATCGACGAGAAGGTATACCGCTCGGACTGGATCGCCGCCAAGATCCGCGAACTCATCCGGCAGGGGACGCTGCGGATTGGCATCGAGGGCCGGGCTGTCGGCCAGGCGAACGGGCTCGCCTTGGCCGACCTGGGAGACTACGCCTTCGCGCGCCCCTCGCGTGTAACCGCCAGTGTCGGGGTGGGCGTGGCGGGGGTGATCAACATCGAGCGGGAGAGCAAACTGAGCGGCCGCACCTACGACAAGGCAATCCTGATCCTCGACGGCTACCTCCGCAACCGGTACGCCGGGCAGCGCCCCCTGGCCCTCTCGGCCAGCATCGCCATGGAACAGAGCTACGGAATGATCGACGGCGACAGCGCTTCGGTTGCCGAATTGGTGTGCCTATTGAGCGTGCTCGGCGAGGTACCCCTCCGGCAGGACATCGCCGTGACGGGGTCCGTGAACCAGTGGGGGGAGGTGCAGGCCATCGGCGGCGTGAACGAGAAGGTCGAGGGCTTCTACGACGTTTGCCGCGAGCAGGGCCTCACCGGTGAGCAGGGCGTCTGCGTGCCGGCCTCGAACGTCCGCAACCTGATCCTGCGGCCCGACGTCGTCGAAGCCGTCCGCCGCGGCGAGTTCCACGTATGGGCCATCGAACACGTCGACGAGGGGCTGGAACTCCTCAGCGGCATCCCTGCCGGGCAGCTGGACGAGAAGGAGACGTTCCACGCGCGGGTCGACCGGCGGCTCGGCGAACTGGCCGCCGCGATCAAGGAGCAGCGCGCTGCGCCCCTGGAACGCGAGGTCCCGGCCTGGATGCCTGTGGGCAGCGATTCCGGCGATCCTCGCCCCACCCTTCCGGGGCGCGATTGACGGTGACTGCGAGGGTAACCCATACCCGGAACAATCCATATCCAACCGCATGGACTTCTGTCAAGGAGCAGAGGCGATGGAAGAGACCCGCCGGAGCGACTACCGCGAAAGGCTGCTGGCGTTGCGCGCCCGACTGACGGAGGAAGCGCAGGAGGCGATCGAAAGGGTGGCGGATCGAGTCCGGAAGCCGAACGAGCTTTCCCACGTGCCCAGCCATCCCGCCGATCGGGACAGCGAGGGGCTCGACCGCGAAGTCACCCTGGAGGCGAATCGCGAGCAGACGATCGCGGCCATCGATCGTGCCCTGGCGCGGATGGGGGAGGGGGAATACGGCCGCTGTGAGGAGTGCGGCCGCGAGATCGCGGAGGATCGCCTGCAGGCCTTGCCCTTCGCCGAGCTTTGCGTGGGCTGCGAGGAGAAAAGGGCCCAGGGATGAGGCGGTTCAGTCTCCCTCGCTCGCGGCATCGCGAAAGGTGCGCGCAGCCTCGATGTTTTCCTGCTCGGCTTCCGGATCGCTCAACAGCGCCTTGACCGAGGGATCGATCAACTCCTCCAGCCACTGGCCGAACCGCAGCGCCTGCGGACGGCGGTGGAAATGTTCGAAGGCGTTGAGGAATACCTCTTCCACCAGGTCCGCGAGCGTGAAGGCGGCGCCTAGACGCGACGTAAGCTGCGGATACCGCTCGATCCAGCGGCCGGCCCGTTTGCGGAGAGCCTCTTCGTAAACGAGCGTTGCGCGCCGGAAGGCCGCGTAGTCGCCCGCCTCGACCGAACGTTGGAGCTGGTCGGCGTCGGGTTCCATCTCGGGGACGATTTCCTGGATCGTTCCCTCCTGCGTCTTGGCCCGCTCCGGCTTGGCGCCCAGGTTCTCCTTGTACGCGGTGACCTTGCTCACCAGCTTCCGCACGCAACGCTTGCACGCCGACAGGGGGTTCACGTCCCGATCCCCTGTGAAGAGCGTGCGACCGGTCAAAACGAGGCTCATGCGGATATGGTAGTCACGCGGCGTCGGGTGGTGAGTCACGGTGATGTACAAGTCGGAGACTGGAAAGGTGCATACCGGCTCCCGGAGCGGATCGAGCGCCTGTTCCATCTTCTCCAGCTCCGCCGGAGAGAACGCGCAGTTCTTGGTGTCCAGTTCGATGCGAAGGTTGTGACTCTGATCAGAGTAATGCATGGCCAGTACCGGAAATTGGAATATACGACCCTCTTGCACGACGCCATACTCATGCTGCAAACGGGATGCCAAGAACGCAAAGTGACGGGCGGGCTTCGCCGCGGGCGACAGGATGTCGAGCGTCGGCGACAATTTGTCGCTGTGAAGGGCTCAGGCGAGGGCGCGTCGGGCCGACGTCTCGCGGTCTGCTGCTGTGGGGCCGTCGAAACCGAACCGGACTGCCGACCGGGTTCGGGTCGCCGGCGGTCTTTCGGCGCGCGACTTGCACGGGGAAGCTTTTCAAGCCCGTGCCAACATTCGAGAACGCGATGAACGCCCGAATCCTAAAGGCGATGCTGTTGGTCTTCCCGCTGGGCCTCGCGATCGAGACCCCGCAGCCGGGCCAATCCGCGGCACCGGCGATCGAGCCGGAATCCCCGGTATTGGTCTTGACGGCGACGCTCGACGATCAGGCGATCAGCCCCGGTACCTTGAGGTATCTCGAACGGGCGATTGGCCAAGCGCGGCAACGGCAGGCCGAATGCCTGGTCGTTTTCCTGGACACTCCGGGTGGATTGCTCACCTCCACACGCCGCCTGACCCGGCAGATGCTCGCCAGCGATACGCCCATCGTGGTCTACGTGGCGCCCTCGGGAAGCCGGGCGGCCTCGGCGGGGGTCTTCATCACTTTGGCCAGCCACGTTGCTGCGATGGCGCCAGGGACGAGCATCGGGGCCGCCCACCCCGTTCAGATAGACGCTTTTCCTGTGGGGCCCGACCCGGAGAGAACGCCCGAGAATGACGAAAACGATACGGCACCGCCGGCACGGCCGCCGGCCGAAGAGAAGATCGTCAGCGACACCGTGGCGTGGGCGCAAGCCCTGGCCGAGATGCGGGATCGCAATGCCGAGTGGGCGGCGGACGCCGTGCGGCACAGTGTCTCGGTTACCGCGTCCGAGGCGGTCGATCAGGGGGTCGTCGAGTTGGTTGCGGAGGATTTGGAAGAACTGCTCGAAGGACTCCACGGCCGCGAGGTCGTCACCGTCGCCGGACCACTCCGGTTGCAGACGGCGGACGCGGAGGTGGAAGCACTGCCGATCTGGTGGGGGGAACAGCTTCTCATCCTCGTTGCGCAGCCGAACGTCGCCTTCCTGCTGATGATCTTTGGTTTCTACGGCATTCTCTTCGAGCTCTACAGCCCGGGTTGGGGTGTGAGCGGGATTGTCGGGGCCGTCTGCCTAGTGCTGGCGCTCTTCGGTCTGGCGGTATTGCCGGTGGACTACCTGGGGCTGGCACTGATCGTCATCGCCCTCGGCCTGCTGGTCGCGGAGGTCTTCGTGACGAGCTACGGCGCTTTGGCCGCGGCGGGTGCAGCATGCCTGACGGTGGGGGGAATCATGCTCGTCGACTCGCCCGAGGGCTTTGCCCGCGTTTCGTTGAGTGTCGTTCTGCCAGTCGCGCTGGCTACCGTGGTGATTGTCCTCCTGCTGGTGGGCGGTATCGTCCGCGTGCACTGGGGTTCACCGCGGACCGGTAGCGAGGGCCTCTTGGGAAGAACGGCACGCGTCGTGGACGACTTTGCCCCCCAAGACGACGCCTTCCGGGGAAGAGTCGCCGTCCACGGCGAACGGTGGGGAGCGGTGAGCCGGCACGCGCTGAAGGCCGGCGAGACCTGCCGGATATCCCACGTCGAGGGGCTTACTTTAACTGTGGAACCCGCGGAGGCCTCCCCTTGAAAGGCCCGGAACGCGGTGTACCGCGCGCGTAACCGCACGGGTGCCGTGCAGAAGACACTGCCGCACCGCGCGGGCGGGAGCTTCCGTCGGGGCGCGCACTCACGACAAGGAGCCGTCTCATGCCCTTTTTCGAGGATCCCGGCGTGCTGCACTTCGTCGCCTTGTTCCTGGCGGTCGTGGTGCTCTACGTCCTC
This sequence comes from Planctomycetales bacterium, assembly GCA_007119795.1. The sequence continues at coordinate 8,986 of SKOZ01000060.1, forward strand.
TCCTGCATCCGCATCTTCTTCGAGTACCAGCGGGGGGTGATTTTCCGGCTCGGGCGGGCGCTGCCGCATCCCAAGGGTCCGGGGCTGGTCTTCGTGTTCTGGCCCATCGACACGATGGTAAAGATCAGTCTGCGGACCCACGTTCAAGACGTGCCGCCGCAGGATGTGATCACCCGCGATAATGTCTCGGTCAAGGTCAACGCCGTCGTCTACTTCCGCGTCGTCGACCCCATGAAGGCCGTGCTGGAAGTGGAGAACCACGGCATCGCCACGCACCAACTCTCGCAAACGACGCTGCGGAGCGTGGTCGGGCAGGCCACCCTCGACGAACTGCTGGCCGAGCGGGAGAAGATCAACCAGCGGCTGCAAAGCCAGATCGACGAGCAGTCCGATCCGTGGGGAGTGAAGGTCTCCCTCGTCGAGGTCAAGCACGTCGATCTGCCGAGCGTCATGCAGCGGGCCATGGCCAAGCAGGCGGAGGCCGAGCGGGAGCGGCGAGCGAAGGTGATCCACGCCGAGGGCGAACATCAGGCGGCCTCCCGGCTCCGCGACGCTGCGGCGACGATCGAGAAGCAGCCGATGGCGATGCAGATGCGTTTCCTGCAGACCCTCGTGGACGTGGGCGCGGAGAACAACACGACGATCGTCTTCCCCATCCCCATCGACCTCTTCACCCCCTTGTTGCAAGCCGCGGCTCCTCACGACGGCAAGCCCGATTCGCCCCGCGACCGGTGATTGCGCGCCGGCGGCACGGTGATCTTTCGATGATGAGCGATTCCTCGGCGCTGATCGACTCGCTAACGGACCCGCGGGCCTATCCCGAACGTCCGGATGAGGTCCGCGTGTTCGAGACCCACATGTCGTGGGTGCTCCTTGCCGGGGGGCACGCCTACAAGATCAAAAAGCCGATCGACTTGGCGTTCGCCGATTTCTCCACGCTCGATCGTCGCGGTCATTTCTGCCGCGAAGAGATCCGTCTCAACCGACGGCTGGCTCCCCGCCTCTATCTTGGCGTGGTTCCCATCTACGGCAGCTCCAGGGCACCGCGGTTTGTTCCCGGGGGCAATCCGATCGAGTACGCGGTGAAGATGGAGCGATTCGACCAGCGGCAGCTTCTCCCCCAAGTCCTCGGCCGCGGCGAGCTCACGGCCGAGCACATCGAGCGACTGGCCGCCGACGTGGCCGACTTTCACCAGCGGGTCGAGGTGGCCGGGGAGGACACGCGATTCGGACGCGCGGAGTCGATTCGAATGCGCATGGAGGACAACTTCCACGAGCTCCTCGAGAGCGGAGCCCTCCACGACGGGAGGGCGGAGATAAGGCGCCTGCGCGAGGTCTGCCGGCACAGCTTCGACCGCCGCTGCGAAACCTTCAGGGCTCGCAAGGCTGCGGGATTCGTCCGCGAGTGCCACGGCGACATGCATCTTGGGAATATGGTCCTCCTCGACGACGAGGTGGTCGTCTTCGACGCCATCGAGTTCAACGAGGACCTTCGCTGGATCGACGTGCTCAGCGAGATCGCCTTTGCGGCGATGGACTTGGCACACCGCGGCCGACACGGACTGTCGGGGCGGTTCGTCAACCGCTACCTCGAACGGACCGGCGATTACGAGCACCTGGAGCTGTTACCCTTCTATACTGCTTACCGGGCGCTGGTGCGGGCGAAGGTTGGTGCCATCCGCGCCGCCCAAGAACGGGAGAATGCCGGCCGCGAGGAGCCGGAACTGCTCGGCGAAGTGGAGCGCTACATCGCCTTGGCGGGCGAGGCGATGTCCGCACCTGCGCCGCGCCTTCTCATCACCCACGGCCCTTCGGGCAGCGGCAAGACGGCGGGAAGCACCGCAGTCGTCGAGCGCGGCGGCTACGTCCGCATCCGCTCCGACGTCGAGCGCAAACGCTTGGCGGGTCTCCAGGAAGACGTTCGCACGGAATCGCGGTTCGAAGAAGGCCTCTACTCGGTCGCCGCAACCCGGGCGTGTTATCGACGGCTGGCGGAACTGGCGGCGGCGATTCTCCGGGCGGGATATTCCGTGATCGTCGACGCGGCGTTCCTCAAGCGGTGGCAGCGGGACCTGTTCCGGGCTACGGCGCGGCGGTGCGGTGTCCCGTGGCGGATCGTCGAGTTCCGGGCGCCCGTCAGTGTCCTGCGGGCGCGCGTCACCCGCCGCAGCCGTACCGCGAGCGACCCCTCGGAGGCCGACCTCGCGGTCCTCGAAAAGCAACTGGCCTCGGCAGAGCCACTCAGCGCAAGCGAGCGCGAGTCGGCCGTGATCGTGGGCACCGATACGGAGCCGCCGGAGGCAGTGAAGGCGCGGGTTGTCCCTTAGAGCGGGGAAGTGCCGCCGCCTTCGGCTGGAGAGGCGTGGCGGCGCTGCGGTCGCACGGCGATGGACTCCGGTGCCGAGTCATCCAGAGGGCAGCGGCCGGGGGACGTCAGCGGATCCAAACGTCAGCCCCCATCCCCGCTTGGAAGGTGCCGTGAAGACGGCGACGGGACCACAGGTCATTTAGACGCATCCCCCGTCGTTATGTCGCAGTTCTGCGGGGCCGGCGTCCCTCACCCCGCTTAGCAGCGCTCGGCACGCCAATTGCAGGATGACCACGTAACCTCCCCCGCGGCTTCGCCCAGGGCGATCCTTGCCGATACGAATTGATGCGTGCCGCGGGGAGCGGCGACAGGTTTCGCAGGAATTCCTCGACTCGTCGAAGCAGGAGCCAAGCCCATGGCCGTGGAAATAGGTGTCGCAGGCCATCCCCAGCCGACCTTGCAGTCGCACCCCAAGCCGGAAGTGCCGACACCGGACCCCACACCGGTTCCACCGGCTCCCCCCACGGAGCCGCCATCACCCGATCCAGGCGACGAACCCCCTTCGACGGAACCGACTGTCCCGCCTCCCGAGCAGGTCCCGCAACCGGTCCCCCCGGAGGAACCGCGGCCGCAAGAGGGATGTCTCCGGGGACGCCTTTGGGGGGCGTGAAGCGGCATTCGAAGCCGCACTCACCTGGTCCACCCGCCGTTAAGAGAGTGTGAGGAGCCATGTCGGAAATCCAGAAGCGACCCATCGACCCCCACCTCCGCGAGCGCCGGGAGCGTATTGCCACGGCTGTGCTGGCAGAGTTGGTGGGCACGGAGAAAGAGTTTCGGCCGCAGCAATGCACGGTGGCACTGCAGGCCGCCGATGCGCTGATCGATGCGCTCGACTCAGAAAGTGTGTGACAGCCCTCAACCGCCACCGGGGGGACTCGGGTACGACCAGCTTATCCGTGTTTCACCTCTTCGGCCCGCGGAACGGTGAGCATCACCAGCAACCCGGCGAGGAGGAGAACGACGACGGCGCTCATGCCCACCCGTTGGCTTTGCGCCAGATAGGTCAGCGATCCGACGAGGGTGGGTCCGACGAATGCCGTGGCCCTGCCGGAGAAGGCGTAGAGGCCGAACATCTGGTTGTACAGCTCCGCGGGCGCGATCCGGGCCAGGTACGACCGGCTGCCGGCCTGCACGGGGCCGACGAATATGCCCAGCAGCAAGGCGAACACCCAGAAGAGCAGCG
>SKOZ01000078.1 GCA_007119795.1 Planctomycetales bacterium
GACGAGGCGCCCGTCGTCGAGCCGCTCGGTGAGACTGTAGCCGCGTCGGAGCACGGCCAGGGGGCTGAGCGATTCGAGCTGGGCAGAGAGCGAGTCGCTGCGGCGGCGGGCTGTCTCCAGCCGGCGGCGAATGCCGCGATCGCCGCGGAGCGAGATCTCGTCCAGGCGGCGCGCCAGGTCGGTCAGTCGGCGGAAGGGGCGGCGGAACACCCCGTGGGCCGCCACCCGATCGAGCTGCGCCCGCGCCAGGGCCGCGCGGCGATGCAGCGCGGCCCCCAGCCTTCGCTGCTGCTGCTTCAGGCCGGCGAGCAGCTCTTCGGCGGCCGGGGCGAGACGCTCGGCCGCCTCGCTGGGGGTTGCCGCACGCACGTCGGCTGCCAAATCGGTCAGCGTCACGTCGATTTCGTGCCCCACGGCGGAGACGACCGGCACCCGCGAGGCGGCGATCGCCCGCACCACCCGTTCCTCGTTGAAGGCCCAGAGGTCTTCGAGGCTGCCGCCGCCGCGCGTGACCACGAGGCAATCGACCGGCCGGGCCAGGCGGTCGACCAGCTCGATGCCACCGGCGATCTCTTCAGCGGCCCCCTCGCCCTGGACGCGGGCGGGGACGATCAGTACGTCGGTCCCTTGCCAGCGGCGGCCGAGCACGGTGAGGAAGTCGCGGATGGCCGCTCCCGTGGGGCTGGTGACCACGGCGACGCGCTGCACAAAGCGGGGCAGCGGCCGCTTCCGCGCCGCATCGAAGAGGCCCTCGCAACCCAGCTTTTCGCGAAGCTGCCGGAGCGCCAGCTCGAGGGCCCCGAGGCCGCGGGGCTGGATCTCCTCGACGATGAGCTGGTAGCTGCCCCGCGGCGCGTAGACCTCGACCCGCCCCCGGCAGACGACCTCCAGGCCGTCGACGAGGTCGAACCGCACCCGCGCCGCCGTTCCCCGCCAGATCACTGCGCGGAGCTGGGCCCGATCGTCCTTGAGCGTGAGGTAGCAGTGGCCGGAGCGGGGGCGAGCGAAATCGCCGATCTCGCCGCCCACCCAGACGTCGAAGAACGTCTGCTCGAGGACGTCCTTGATCTGGGCGGTCAGCTCGGATACCCCAAGGACCTCGGGGGCTTCGGCCGATGGCCTTGTACGGCTCACTCGTCCTCCTCCTCGGCCAGCAGCGACTCGACCCGGCCCCCTTCGACCCGTTCCCCGTCGAAGTACACCCTGCCGCCACGATCGACCCAGGCTGGAGCGGCGTCGCCCAAGAGGTCGCTGTTGGTCACGTACGTTTCCGAGAGGGGGAGGGTGAGGAGCTGGGCCTCGGCGTTGTCGTCCAACAGGCAGGCATCGAGGCGGAGCAGCGAGGCCGCGCCCACCGCCACGCCGCTGCGGCCGTTTCTCCGGGAAGTGACCCCCACCAGCCGCACGGGCTGCGCGGAGTTGTGGGCGCTGACGCCGTCGAGCTGAAAACCCTGCACCACGAGGTCGAAGATGGCGACGTGGGCCACGTGCCAGAGCGTAATGCCCACCGTCTCCTCGGCATAGCGGAGATCGTAGTCGTAGGGGAGCCGGCCCGGCTCGGCGGCGAAGTAGATGTAGCCGCCGTGCAGGCACCAGGAGAGGGCATCGAGGGGGGGCGGCTCCGCGGGGGCGGGTTCGGCCGGGACGCGGGTGGCGGGGCGGTCGTCCAGAATGAGTTGCTGGTGACCGACCCGCGGGGGGCGGAAGCGGTAGACGTCGCCCTCGTAATGCCGCCAGGCGGCGCGGGGGACCTCGGCCGTGCCGTCGAGGACGGCGCCGTTGCCCAGGATCACCATCGGCACCTCGGGGCTGCTGCGGAAGGCCCCAGCCACCAGCGAAAAGCTCTCCCGATAGGGGACGCCCGTGTTGGCGATCACGATGCGGTCGCCCGGCCGGGCGAGCTTCACCGCCCGGCCGATGCTTCGCACCGGCCCGGAGCCGTCGCCGGTCGCCACCGGCTGGCGGCCCAGAAAACGATCGTCGCCGGCGCGGTTGTCGACGAAAACGTCCCGCGCCGCCGCCGCCTGACAGAAGCAGAGGACGCCCGCGATCACTAGCGGCCAAGAGGTGCGCATGGCTTTCGGCTCCCGTAGTTCGAAGTCGATCCGGCCGGCTTCCCCGGCCTCCGGGCGGGGCAGGAGGAAGGTCCCGGCGTCGTCCGTCGCCCACGGCGCACGCGATCGCTTGGCTGGTGCGCGGGGTGCACGGTGCATTGTAATCGCTCGACGGCCGGGCTGCGCGGCACAGCTTCCAGGGTTACTTAACGCAACTGGAAAATGGATTCGCATACGGCATCGACTTGCATATGGCGGGCGAACCCGACCCGATGATCGCCGCCCCTGGGAGACGCTGCGAGCGGATGGGCCCGCCCAACCCCGCTGCGTGGGCTGCCGCCGCCCGGGCGCAGGTAAAACAAGGGCTAGCAGCGGTGTACAGGAAGCCGAATTTCGTGTTCTCTGAGGGGATGAGCAGCAAGGAACCCATCTCGGGGCACGAGATTTCGCCCGAGGAAAGGACGCCTCCGTGCCCGCGACCGATGAGGAGCGGCTGGGCAGCTATGCGGAGCGGCGGACCGGGAGGCCGCGCTCGGCGAGGTAGTCCTTCATCTGGGCGATGGTGAAGGTGCCGAAGTGGACGATCGAGGCCACCAGCACGGCGTCGGCGTGGCCCTCGACGATGGCCTCGTGGAGGTGCTCCAGCGTTCCCGCGCCGCCGGAGGCGATCACGGGGACGTCCACGGCATCGGCGACGGCGCGGGTCATGGGGACGTCGTAGCCGGTCTGGCGGCCGTCGGTGTCCATGCTCGTGGGGAGGATGGCGCCCGCGCCCCGTTCCACCACCTCGCGGGCCCAGGCGACGGCGTCGCGGCCGGTGCCCTCGGTACCGCCGCGGACGACGACCTCGAAGCCCGAGGGGAGATCGGCGGAGCGGCGGGTGTCGATGGCCACGGTGAGCCGCTCGGGGCCGAAGCGGCCGGCGATCTCGCCGACCAGCTCGGGCCGGCGCACGGCGGCGGTGTTGATGGAGACCTTGGACGCGCCGGCGTCGAAGAGGGCGGCCGCGTCCTCCGCGCTGCGGATCCCGCCGCCGACGGTGAGGGGGACGGCGATGCGGGCCACCGTCCGCCGCACGGCATCGAGCATGGTGGCGCGGTTCTCCGCCGAGGCGGTGATGTCCAGGAATACCAGTTCGTCGGCCCCCGCCTCGCTGTAGACGGCGGCGTTCTCCGCAGGGTCGCCGACGTCGCGGAGGTTGACGAAGTTGACGCCTTTGACCAGGCGGCCGTCTTTTACGTCGAGGCAGGGGATGATCCGCCGGTAGTCCACGGTTCGGCTCCGGAGAAGGAGGGGCGCTGGCTCGCACTCGGGAATTCCGCCGGCTGCGCAGCGGCGGGGCGCCGTGTCGCCGGCGGGCCCGGCCCGGGTGCGGAGCCGCTAAGTTAAGCTCCGCCGGCGATAGCAGCAAGGCCCCCCGCGCTGGAGTGGCCGTAAGGGCCGGACGAGTGGCACTCTACGCCGTGAACCGTAGCTGACGCTCTCGCTTCATGGGGAGAGCGGCGGTACAAGAGAGAGCCGAGATCGGGGGAGAGACGAAGGAGAGTGCCAGGCGGCGACGCCCTGCAGCGGGTCATTTCAGCTCCGCTACCCTCTCTGTGTTCTCCGTGCCCTCCTGTTCAAGCCACAACCACCTCCAATCGACGACCCGTTCTGGACAGGAGGGCGCAGAAGGGACATAGAAGTCGAGGACCATCTTGGCAACTCATTGGCGACACGCTTCTCTCCCTCACTCGCTCCGTTCCCTCCGCGCCCTCCTGTTCGAGAAAGGTGGGCAAGGTGCTCGCTCCCTCGTCGTTTTTCCCTTGAACAGGAGGAAAACGGAGAAGGGGAGGGGTATAAGATTACGGTCGAGAAGACCGAGCCAGAGGAAACCGACGGAAGAGAAGGCGTTCCCTCTTCCATCTTTTTCGTCCGGAAGGGCCGCCCCCTCTCCTTCTCAAGAGGGTTCACGGTGTAGCGTGGCACGGGGTTTTCGCCGGGGGGATCGGCACGGGATGCGTTTTCGAGCCTAAACGCCGATCACGGACGGGCGGATCGCCCCCGGCAGACGGCCTCCATCCCCGTTTATTTCCCGTCACTCCGACTCGCCGCCTTGTTGGTGGCAGGAGCCTGCCATGAGGTGGGTCGGCAGGGGGCGGCGGCCTCGATAGCCGCTCTCGACGTCGTGCCAGAAGCGGATCTCCGGTTCGCCGAACTTCCAGCACAGGTAGGCCATGCGGCCTTCGATGATCGTGGGGAAGTCCACCAGGCCGTCCGTGGCGCTCTTGGGCTCGACCCCCAACTCGCGCAGCTCTTCGACGTACCCCTGCAGACGCCGCGAGTCCTTATCGAGCTCTTCTTCGATCTGTTCCAGCTCCTCGCTGTAGAAGTCCCTGATCTGGGCATCGCGACCGGTGGAGAGCAACGACAGCCGCTGCCGCCGTTCGACCACCTCGCGCGCCAAGCGGACCAGATCGGAGACGATGGCGCGGACCAGCGGCAGGGTCGTGTTGGCCTCCTCGACGGTGAAGAGCTTCGGTGGCTGGGGGCGTTGATCGATCATGTCCTCGTGCCTTCCTCCCTTGGAGCTACTCCCCTTCAGGCGGGCAACCGCCTTTCGCCGGCCCGCTGCCGCGTGCAAGACGGTCACGGCCCGCACCGCGCCCGGGTGCGAATATTTCCCATCCGCTTACGTTACGCCGCCCACTTCGTGGCAGTTCGCCGCGGGCATGATTCCCCGAGGATTCGGAAGGTGGTGGCGGGTAGCCCTCGCCCCCCCACAAACGTCCGCCGCGTTTTGCACGTACGGGCAGGTGCGTGGCATTATAGGCGATTCGGCCGGAAGGGAGCCAGGGCGAGGAATCGGAAGCATCGGCGGGCTCCGCGGCGCGCGCGTACCGGCCTGAAGCACTCCTGCAAAGCCGCTGCAGCGGTGCGGCAGCAATCGCACTCATCTTCCCGGAGGGGAGCCGCCGCGACCTCTCCATCCTCCCCGCTCTCTCCAGATTGCGAATCCTACGGCCCCTGCCACCGCGCCTCCTCATTGCTGATAATAAACCTGTCCGCCGAAGCGACCGGTATACGACACCCCCGGAGTAATGGCAGTGACGCCCCTTTCCCGCGATGTTACAATACGGGGCAGAGCGGGGACGTCTGGCAGGCCCCGATCGAGAAGGGCAGGAATGAATACGCGTCGCCCCGCAGACAAGGCGGCGCGGGTGCGCTTGTATCGCCTGCGGACGGGGTTCTGGAACGGGCTGCGGGCCCGTCTTCCGGGAGTCATCGTCGTAACGGCCCGCCGGCTAATCCGTCCTTCTTCGGTACGCTTCTACCCAATGCCATGTCGTCCGGCTCGCCCTTTGCCGATCTGGCCGCCAACGGGCCCTGGATCGCGCCTTCGTTGCTGGCGTGCGATTTCGGCCGGCTCAACGAGGAAATCGCCCGCGCTGAGGAGGCGGGGGTGCGGATACTGCATCTGGACGTCATGGACGGACGCTTCGTCCCCAACATCTCCTTCGGCTTTCCCATTCTCGATGCTGCACGCCGGGCTACGCGCCTGCCACTGGACGTCCACCTGATGATCGAGGAGCCGGACCGCTATATCGATCGTTTCTGCGACGCGGGAGCGGACGCGTTGACGATCCATATTGAATGCTCCCCCGATCCGGGGGATATTCTTTCCCGGATCCGCCAGCGCGGTGTGGCGGCCGGCCTCTCGCTCAACCCCCCCACGCCGGTTGCAGCGCTGGAGTCGCACCTCGACGACTGCGACCAGGTCTTGGTCATGAGCGTGATGCCCGGTTTCGGAGGACAGGAGTTTGACGCCGCGGCTTTGGGCAAGCTGCGTCGCCTGCGGGGATTGCGTCCCACTGGACTGGTCCTCTCCATCGACGGGGGGATCAACGAGGAGACCATAGGGGCAACGGCAGAAGCAGGCGCGGACCTGCTCGTGGCGGGCACGGCCTTCTTCGGTTACCCTGATTACCAGGAAAGACACGTGCGACTCGGTGAGCTGGCCCGTAACGGCAGGCAGCCGGGGAAGGAGGGGCAGGGAATGACGGCGGGATGATATCTGCGGCCCGAACGATTCAAGGCAATAACAGCCATCGATCGGACCGAAACGAATAGACCGACCGCATGGGGGCGGCACGTCGCGTTGGGCCGCCGCAGCGGTGGATCGTCAGTGGGCGCAGAGGAGGCGGGCCCTGCCCGCACGATACCAGTCGAGGTGGATCGCCAATCCACTCCCGAAGATTGACAGAGCAGAGGTTGGTGCTGTCCGCGCCGCCGGGTCGGCGGGCGATCGGCGAGGGAGAGCCTTGCGGGTCTGCGGGCGTGCCCTGTTGTGGAGGGTCGAGTTCGATCCAGCCATGGCGCAATTGGTACTGATCCGTCCCGGAGCGACCAACTACGACGACGATGGCCGCATCCAGGGAGTATTGGATATTCCGCTCAACGCACACGGCCACGCTGAAGCAGCAGAGATGGCTGCCCAGCTGCGGGGCTTGGGGATCGAGGCGGTTTACTCGACCCAGTGTCTCGCCGCCCGGGAGACGGCCCGCACCATCGCCGAGGCGCTCGGGGTGCGCCTGCGATGGCTCGACCGACTGGGCAATGTCGACCAGGGGCTCTGGCAGGGGATGCGCGTCGCGGACGTTCGCCGCAAGCAGCCGAAGGTCTATCGGTTGTGGCAGGAAGCGCCGGACAACATCTGCCCCCCAGCAGGGGAAGTGCTTGCCGAGGCCGAGCAGCGTGTGCGGGCTGCCGTCGATCGGCTCCATCGCCGCCACAAGCAAGCCACGGTGGCCCTGGTGGTTCGCGAACCGATGGCCAGCCTGGTGCGGCGTTACGTGCTGCGCAATCCGCTGGGCGATCTGTGGAAGGCCTCGGTCGAGCACGGCCGCTGGGAACTCCTCGTGGCCCAACCGGCAGTGGCGCTGCAAAGCGGCTGAACGGGTTCGTCGGCAATCCTCCGGGGGGGCTGCGCGCGGCCGCCGCTCCTCCCTCGCTCCCGTAATTCAGGGTATAACTTCGATGGCAGCCAAGGCCCCCGATCCGAGTACCTGGCACAACATGATCAAGCGGCCCAAGCGAGGGGTGCCCGAGGGCCTCTGGAAGCGGTGCCCGGGCTGCCAGGCCACCATCTTCCGCAAGGAGGCCGAGAAGCGGTTCGGCGTCTGCCCGGAGTGCGACTACCACTGGACGGTGACCGCCCGCCAGCGGATCGAGCAGGTGCTCGACGAGGGAACCTTTGAAGCGTGGGATGACGACCTCGAACCGGACGATCCCTTGGGGTTCGTCGACAAGGTCCCCTACCGCGAGCGTCTCGTCAAAGAGCAGGAGCGGACCGGTCTGCGCGAGGCGGCCGTCGTCGGCAGCGGCATGATCCGCGCCCGGCGGGTGGCCTTCGGCGTTACCGATTCCTCATTCATCATGGGGAGCATGGGCTCGGTGGTGGGCGAGAAGCTCACCCGTCTCGTCGAACGCGCCACGGAGCAGTCGCTGCCGCTGATCATCATCTCCGGATCGGGCGGCGGCGCCCGCATGCACGAGGGGGTCCTCTCGCTGATGCAGATGGCCAAGGTCTCCGCGGCCCTGGCGCGTTTCCACGAGGCCGGAGGGCTGTTCATCTCCGTGCTCACCAACCCCACCATGGGCGGCGTGGCCGCCAGCTTCGCCTCGCTCGGCGACCTGGTCTTCGCCGAGCCCAAGGCCTTGATCGGTTTTGCCGGGCCGCGGACGATCAGGGCCACCATCCGCATCGAGCTGCCCAAGGGCTTCCAGACCAGCGAGTTCCTCCTCGAGCACGGCTTTGTAGACCGCATCGTCCGCCGCCAGAACCTCAAGAGCGAGATCGCCAAGGCCATCGACTACTGCGGCAAGTGACGGGCGCCGGGGGGCGGCAGGCGGTTCCAGGGGCGGTCCAGGTCGGTGCGAGCTGCTTTCAGGACTGCCAGTTCCTCTCGCCGAATTCGGGAAGGCGCCCGCCGAGGTAGCCATGTCCGAGCGATCAGGAGCCTCCCGTGGAGCCGGCGCGGATGCCCTGCGGCTTTCGCGGCCTACTTGATGCCCGGGCCGGGGCGGACGGCATCGCGGACAATCGAGCCCGGGTGGCGGGCGACCTTGTCGGAGAAGACGCGGGCATCGCGGACGATCGGCTCCAGTTGGCGGGTCAGGTTCTCGATGTTCGCCGTGGCGCCGAGGAGGTGGTCGTAGAGGGCGCGGTCGTGGACGAGCTGCCCCAGCGTCCCCTGGCGGTCGTTGATCGCCTCGGTCAGAAAGATCATCTCATCCAAGAGGACCTCGAGCTGCCCGGCGCTGGTGTCGATCCGCTGCATCAAAGCGGCGCCTTGCTGTCCCAGGGGAGCGGTCACTTCTTCGATATTGAGGAGGTTCCGCTCCAGCGAGTCGACGGCGCCTCCCATGCGGTCGACCAGATCGCGGGTCTCGCTGAGCACCAGCGGCGCCTGGGCGATGGCCTCGCGGAGCGCTCCCTGCAGCTCGGGATCGGTGACCAGTTCGTCGGCTCGCTGCGCCAGGCGGTTGATCAACTCCAGGCTACGGTCGGTCTGTTCGAGGATGCGGACGATCCGCGGCTCGTTGGCCGCGAGGAGATCGCCGACCTGAGTGACGACGCGTCCTACCTCGCGGCTCGTATCGCCCACCGCGTCGATCGCCTCGGTGAGGTTCACTTGGAGGTCGACGATCATCTCCAGGGGATCGCCGACGACGATGCCGCGGATGCGGTCGCCTTCGATGAGGTAGAGTTGCGGCTCCTCCTCCTGCCCGTAGGCGACGCGCTCCACCGTCGGCCCGCTGTTGGCGGCTCCTTGGAAGTCGCCGCCCTCTTCGGCCGCAGTCTCGGGAAGCGGGGCGCCGGCGACGAACTCCACCACGGCGTCGCCAAGCAGCGTCCCCCGGATGCGGCAGATGTCGGTCCGCCGGAGCTGCACGTGGCTGTCGATCCGCATCGTCACCAGGACCCCGTCGTCGGTGAGCTCGACTTCGGTGACGCGGCCGATAAGGATGCCGCTCTTGCGGACCGGCGTATCGCGCGTCACCCCCGGGGCGTGGGGGAACTCGACGTGTATGGTGTACCCGCTGCGAATCATCGTAGGGAGTTCGCCGAAGAGGATCGCCAGGATGGCGGCGATCAGCAGCGAGGCGAGCACAAACACCCCCACGCGGAATTGCATCACCCGTTCGTCCATGGCTCTCCCTCCGCCCGGTTCTGCTGCATTTCCATGAGCCGCTCGCCCGCCTCGCCGTGGATGAACTGCCTCACGCGGTGATCGGCGGCGGCATCGAGCCCCTGCGGGGATCCGTCGTAGAGGATCTGCGGGGCGCCGTCCGCCAGCCGCGAAGAGGGATAGACCATCACCACCCGGTGGGCGACCTTTTGCGCCGTCCGCATGTCGTGCGTCACCACGATGCTGGTCACCTTGCGCGTCTTGCAGGTCCGGAGGATCAACTCGTTGATCACGTCGCTCATGATGGGGTCGAGCCCGGTGGTCGGTTCGTCGTAGAGGACCACCTCCGGTTCCAGGGCCAGCGCGCGTGCCAGCCCGACGCGCTTGCGCATCCCCCCGGAGAGCTCCGCCGGCTTCTTCGTCACCACCGACTCGGGCAGTCCCACCTCGGCGAGGCGGGCGAGGACGATCTCCCGCACCTGGGCAGGAGGCGTCTTCGAGTGTTCGCGAAGGGGAAAGGCCACGTTCTGGGCCACCGTCATGCTGTCGAACAGTGCCGCCTGCTGGAAAACGAAGCCGATCCGCGTCCGCTGCCGCGTCAGCTCGCGCTCGCTCAGTTCGGCCAGGTTGCGGCCGTCGAAACGGACCACCCCCTGTGTGGGCCGCACCAGACCGATGAGCGTCTTTAGGAGCACCGTCTTGCCGCAGCCGCTCTCGCCGATGATGGCGACCGTCTCACCGCGCTCGATTGTCAGATCGATGTCGCGGAGCACGGGTTGGCGGCCGAACGCCACGCACAGCCGCACGACGTCGAGCAGGGCCTGCTCTCTCGCCACCCCCCGCGCCTGGGTCATTTCCGCTGTCCTTGCCGCCACCGCTGCGCCTCGATCCGCCACTGGGGCGAGGTTGTTCTCCCGCGTGCGAGCGCCGAACCCCTCTATCTCTTTTATACACTCGGCTGCAAGAATCCAACTCCAGTTGCCGCTCCGCCGTTCCCGGGCCCCTGCCCCGGATGCCTTCTCCCCGCAAGCCACGAGGGAAGAATCCTTTCTCTCAGAGGAGTGTGGGGGGCTCCGGCCATAGTGCAAAATAGATGCCGTTGAGCATGATGCCGAGGAGCAGATTCAGCAGCAGGATGAGAACGAAGGAATAGACGAAGGCATTGGTTGCCGCCTTGCCGACGCCCTCCGCGCCGGGGGAACAGTTAAATCCCTGGTGGCAACCGATGATGCCGATCGTGGCCCCGAAGAAGAAGCTCTTGAAGATACCCATGAACAGATCGAACATCCCCACGAAGTTCTGCGAGTGGTACAGGTAGTGGTGCCAGTCGACATCCAAGAGGTAGACGGTGTAGAAGGCGCCGCCCACCACCCCCATGAAGTCGGCAATTGCCGTCAAGAGAGGGATCAGGAAGAGACATGCCAGGAACCGAGGGACGACCAGGTAGTGGATGGGGTCGGCCCCCATGGCCGTAAGGGCGTCGATCTGCTCGGTGACGCGCATCGTTCCCAGTTCGGCGGCCATCGAGCCGCCCACACGACCGGCGAGCATGGTCGCCGCGAGCACCGGTCCCAGCTCGCGGACCAGGGACATGTTGATGGCCGCTCCCAGGCGGGTCTCCAGGCGGAGCATGCGGAACTGCGGGTACGTTTGTTCGGCGAGGACCATGCCGATGAACGTCCCGGTCAGGGCGATCACCGGAAGACTGAGGACACCCACCTGATAGAAACAGGGAAGCATCGTCTCCTTGCGTGGCAGGCGGGTCAGCAGCCAGCCGAACATCCGAAACGCGAACAGGGCGATGTCGCCCAAGCCGCCGACCCCGGCCATGATCGCCCCCCCCAGGTCGGTGATCCAACGGACGAAAGGCGCGAACCAACCCAAGCTCGCCTCGCTGCGCTGCGCGGAAGTCGGAGGGTTCGCGGAAGCCATGTGGATACTGGGGGGGTGCTGCGGGTGCGGCATCGGGGGGATGCCGACCATGCTCCAGATGGTATTGGAAGTACTCTACGGGTGGGGGCCGCCAATAAGGCGGCAGCCCTCGGCGCCGCCGGCGCAGCCCCGACCGGCCTGTCTGCGGGTTAATTCGGCGAGCCGACTTTGCGGCTTGAGGGAATTGGGCGGCTTCGGGCGGGTTTTCGGGATGCGCGGGGCATGCGGGCTTACTCTCCGGAGGTCGCCGTTGTGAGAGCCCACTCCCCAATGGGGGCAGAGAGGGGGGGTTGGGGCGCACAGCCCGCCCAAATATGAAGATACGTGCTTTTGCTTGCCGCTTGCAACCCCCTGGGCGGGAAGCTATTGTTTACGTTGGCCCTCGGCGCTGCCGGAGCGCACTGCTCGCCGGAGCTGTGGCTTTGGCACGTCTCCGGAGCGGTCCCCATCCGTTTGCGGCTCGTCCTTCGCGTACACCGTGCTGCGGCACGGGGCGTGCGTGGCCGACGGGCTCCCCACCGACGGGTTCCCCACCCTATCCTAACAGTCGAAGGAGTTCGCGTTATGGCACACCGTACAAGTCGTCGCCGCTTCCTCAAGACGACCGCCGCTACCGGGATCGGCTTCTGGGTCGCCGGCGGGCTCACGGCCAAGGCGAGCAGGTCCGCCAATGAGACGATCCGTTTTGCGGGCATCGGTATCGGCGGCAAGGGGACGAGCGACATCGCCGATGCCTCGCGACACGGCGAGGTGGTCGCCGTCTGCGACGTGGACACGAATACGCTCAACGGAGTCGGCCAGCGCTACGAGAACGCCAAGCGTTACACCGATTTCCGCAGGATGCTCGACGAGATGGAGGGGCAGATCGACGCGGTGACGGTGAGCACGGCCGACCACACCCACGCGGCGGCGGCGGCCATGGCCATGCGCCGCGGCATGCACTGCTTCTGCCAGAAGCCGCTCACGCGGACCCTTTACGAGGGCCGCCTGCTGGGCGAGCTGGCCCGCGAGAAGGGGCTGGCAACGCAGATGGGCAACCAGGGGACGGCCTCTGCCGGCCTCCGCCGCAACGCCGCCCTGCTCCGGGCGGGGGTGGTCGGAGATCTGAAGGAGATCCACATCTGGACGAACCGGCCCATCTGGCCCCAGGGGGGTGAGCGCCCGGCGCCCGAAGATCCCCCGGCCCACCTGGATTGGGACCTCTGGCTCGGCCCCGCGCCGTACCGCCCCTATGCAGCCGGTGCCTACCATCCCTTTGCCTGGCGCGGCTGGTGGGACTTCGGAACGGGGGCCCTGGGCGACATGGCCTGCCACACCATGAACATGCCCTTCATGGGGCTCGACCTGAACAACCCCGTCTCTGTCCAGGCCGAGACCAGCGGCCACAACCGCGACAGCTTCCCCGCCTGGTCGGTCATCGAGTACGAGTTCGCCGCCACCGACACGCGGCCGGCCGTGAAGGTGACCTGGTACGACGGCGGACGGCGGCCCTCGCGCGACCTGCTCGAGGGCGAGGAGCCGGAGGGGAGCGGCTCGCTGGTCATCGGCTCGAGGGGTAGCCTCTACTCGCCGGGCGACAACGGGAATCGTCTGGAGCTCCTGGGCGGCGCCGAGGCGGTGGAGGTAGAGATCACCCGCTCGCCGGGTCATGTCGAGGAATGGGCTGAGGCCATCAAGGGAGGGCCCGCAGCGGTCTCGAACTTCCCCGACTACGCCATGGCATTGAACGAGATGGTCCTGCTCGGGAACCTCGCCGTCTGGGCCGAGGGCGAGAAGGTCACCTGGGACTCGGCGACCCTGGCGGCCTCCGGGGCCCCGGATCTCGATGTCCTCATCAACACCCCGTACCGCGAAGGCTGGAGCCTGGACGCCTGACCGGCCGGCCTCTGTCGCAGTACATTCGGCCCTGCCAGGGGGGCGCACCTCGCCCGAGCTGCGAGGCGGCGCCCCCCTTTTTCGGTGGGTGGCCGCAGTTTGGGGATCGGGGGCCGTTGCCGGATCATCCATCAGGGAGAAGCCTCCGCTCTCGGGCCCGTTGACCGCGCTCTGCGGGCATAATATATTGTGGGTTTGAGCGCTCGTCGGAGTAGCTCGGCTATCCCGGCGGGCAGGGGACGTTGGGGAAAACGCTCTTCGCCCTCGCCCCAACGTGGCCGTCGGTCTTGCCGGGGTTTCCGGTCGGCGGCGCATCCCGCGCCGGAAGAGAGGGGCCGGGCCTCCGCGGCTGTCGGCCCTGCTGGGACGTTCGGCAGCGGCGCATACCCCGATGGGTATTCTTCCCGGGATCGGAAGAGGGGCCCGGGATCGGAAGAGGGGATTGTCTATCCATGATGCCGGGCAGCCTCGCGCCGTCGGAGGGGACGCTCCGGGCGGAGCGGTGCAGCCGGACGAAGTCGACGCCCATGCTGGCCAAACGCGTGATTCCTTGTCTGGACGTGGATCGGGGGAGGGTCGTCAAGGGGACGAACTTCGTCCAGCTCCGCGACGCGGGGGATCCGGTCGAGGTCGCCGCGCGGTACGAGGCGGAGGGGGCCGACGAGATCGTTTTTCTCGACATCACCGCCAGCCACGAAGGCCGCGAGATCCTCCTCGACGTCGTTCGCCGCACGGCGGAGGTGGTCTTTATGCCCTTGACCGTCGGCGGCGGCATCCGCACCCTGGAGGACATCCGCGCCCTGCTCAATGCGGGCAGCGATAAGGTCTCGATCAACTCCGCCGCCTGCCGCGATCCCCAGTTGGTCCGCCAGGCGGCCCGCCGCTTCGGCAGCCAGTGCATCGTGGTCAACATCGACCCCAAGCGGGTCCGCGGCAACGGCACCGAGTTCTGGGAAGTCCACATCGACGGGGGGCGCGTGGGCACCGGCCTGGAGGCGGTTTCCTGGGCCCGCCAGGTCGAAGCGCTGGGGGCGGGCGAGATCGTGCTCACCTCGATGGACGCCGACGGGACGGAGGACGGCTACGACCTGGAGATCACCCGCGCCGTGACGCGGGCGGTGCGGATTCCCGTGGTGGCCAGCGGCGGTGCCGGGTGCCCGGACCACCTCGCCGACGCCATCCTCGACGGCGGCGCCGAGGCCGCCCTGGCGGCGAGCATTTTCCATTTCGGCCAGTACACCATCGCAGAGACGAAGCGCGCGATGCGCCGGCGGGGCGTCCCCGTACGCCTCTAGGGGGCGCAGGCCGCGCGGGCAAGGGGCCCGAGAACCAACCACCCGGCGCGGCGGCCGGGCAGAGGCGACAACCCAACCCCCCTCCGCAAACGAAGAAGGAACGGAGCCCATGAGCATTCCCATCGAGGCCGACAAGGAACGCTTCCTCGAAAAGAAGGACCTGGAGATCGACAAGCTCTTCCGCGCCGTGGTGAAGCTCAACGGCAGCGACCTCCACTTGAAGGTCGATCGCCCTCCGTTCATCCGCGTGGCGGGAACGCTGCGGCCGATGAGCCGCGGGCCGATCAATTCCGAAGAGATGGTACAGCTGATCTTTCCCATGATGGACGAGCGGAACCGCCGCATCTTCGACGAAGACGGCGGCGCCGACTTCGCCTACTCCATGGAAGTCGACGGATTGACCTGGCGGTTCCGCGTCAACGTCCTCACGCAGATGGGGCAGATCGGGCTGGTGGCGCGGCGCGTGAACAACACCATCCCCGACTTCAAGGGTCTCTACCTGCCGGACGGGCTGGACACGCTGTGCCACTTCAGCCAGGGGATGATCCTCCTGGCCGGGATCACCGGGTCGGGCAAGAGCACCACGATCGCCTCGATGCTCGACTACATCAACCACCACTACCGCAAGCACATCCTCACCCTCGAGGACCCCATCGAGTTCACCTTCACCGAGGACAAGTGCCTGATCAACCAGCGCGAGATCGGCATGGACGTGAAGAACTTCGCCATCGGCATGAAGCACGCCGTCCGCGAAGACCCCGACGTGATGCTCGTCGGCGAGATGCGCGACCGGGAGACCTTCGAGACGGCGATCCAGGCGGCCGAGACCGGCCACCTCGTCTTCGGGACGATTCACGCCTCCACGGCGCCCAGCACCATCGGCCGCATCCTCGACCTCTTCCCCGAGGAAATGCACCAGGCGATCCGCTCCGCGCTGGCATTCAACATGAAGGCCATCATCGCCCAGAAGCTGCTCCCCTCCGTCAAGGAGGGAGTGCAACGCGTTCCCACCTGCGAGGTGATGGTCTTCAATGCCACCGTCCGCAAGCTCATCCTCAACGAGCAGGAGGTGAAGCTCCCCGACGCCATCCGCATCGGCGCCTCCGAGGGGATGCAGGACTTCACCATGAGCCTCAAGCAGCTCGTCGAGGACGATCTGATCGACCGGGCGACGGCCTTCGAGGTCGCTCCCAGCCCGGAGGCCCTGAAGATGGCGCTGAAGGGAATCCAGGTCAGCGCTCCGGGAATCCTCTAGAGCTGGAAAAAAGGGAGTTGCCATCTTGCCTGGCGAAGACCGCGGTGGCACCATGGAGAGGGCGAGCCGGGCCCGCCGCGGCATGGAGAGAGGTCGCGTGTCAGTAACCAACCACCGGATTTGACAACCTAATGGGAACGAAGGCATTCCATAGCGGGGCCGGCGGCCGCGCGCTGCGGTCAACGGCCATCCTGGCGGCCCCCGCCGCAGTCCTCGTCGGCCCCGCGGCGGCAGCCGTGGCCCAGGCAGAGGAGGTAAGCCGCGGACCGGGCCTCTATCTGAGCCTCACTAAGGTGGGGCTGATCATCGTCCTCTTCCTGCTCTGGGTGGCCACGACCGATTGGGTCAACCGCGATCTTCAGGACTTGAAGATCAAGCACACCCGATGGAACCCCCTGATGGTGGCTTCCTTTCCGGTGGCCTTCCTTCTCCTCCTTTTGATCCCCTTTTTCCTGGTGGGATTCGCCCTCCTCTTGATCGCCTACTTCGTACCGCTGATCCTCTATGTCGTGCATCGCAACGGCCGCGTCGACGACCAGCGCAAAATCCTCACCCGCCAGCATTTGCGCTTCCTGGCCGCCAACCTCATCAACCGTCTGGGCGGCAAGATGGAGGTGGATGAGAAGGCGGAATGGGAGAAGGGCCCGCCGCTGATCCTCAATCCAACCGGCGGCCCCACGCACCAGGACGAACAGGCGCGGGTCATTATGGCCCGCCAGATGCCCGGATTCCTCTTCGCCCGCCAGATCCTGGCGGAATCCCTCGCGCGCCGCAGCAGCGCCCTGATGCTGGACTACAACCAGCAGGCGGTGGGTGTGCGGCTGATGATCGACGGCGTATGGCACAACGACCAGCCTCGCGAGCGGCAGACGGGCGACCCGCTCTTGGAGGCGCTCAAGGTCCTTTGCGGACTGAATCCTCAGGACCGCCAGCGCCGCCAGGAGGGCCCCTTCGCCGTCGTCTACGAAGACCGGACGAAGAAGGCCACCCTCGTCACCCAGGGGACGAAGACCGGCGAACGGGCGGTCATCCAGTTCGCGGATTCGAAGGTCGAGTTCCAATCGCTCGCCGACCTCGGCATGCGGCCCAAGCTCGAGGAGCAGCTCATCGACCTGCTCCACCGCCCCCAGGGATACGTCTTCCTGGCCGCGCCGCCGGCCAATGGCCTGCGGACCACGACCAACGTGGCCCTCAACAAGATGGACCGTTTCACTCGCGAGTTCGCCTCCATCGAGGAGGAGAACAACCGCTACGAGGAGGTGGAAAACATTCTCGTGACGGTCTATCAGTCCTCCGAGGGACATACCCCCGTGGACGTGCTGCCCCGCGTCATCCGCATGCAGCCGCACGTGATCGTCGTCCGCGACGTCGTCAACGCGGAGACGGTCCGCTTCCTCTGCGGCGAAGTCGAGGACGGCCACCTGATCCTCTCCACGGTGCGCGCCAAGGATGCCATCGACGGCCTCATGCGGGTCCTGGCCCTCAGCGTCCCCCCCGCCGATCTGGCGCCCGCGCTTCTGGGCGTTCTCGCCCAGCGGCTGATCCGGAAGCTCTGCGACGCCTGCAAGGAGGCCTACCAGCCGCCCCCGCAGATTCTCAAGCAGCTCGGTGCCACCCCCCAGCAGATCCCCGCCCTCTACCGGCCCCCGCAGCAGCCCGAGGAGGTCTGTGCGAAGTGCCAGGGGATCGGCTACTATGGCCGCACGGCACTCTTCGAGCTCCTCGTGGTGGGCGACCACTTCCGCCGCGCGTTGGCCGCGGGCGCCCCGGCCGAGATGCTCCGCAAGGCCGCCCGCCAGGACGGCATGCGCTTCTTTCAGGAGGAAGGCATTCTCCTCGCCGCCAAGGGGGTCACCTCACTGCCGGAGTTGGCACGCGTCCTCAAGGAAGGATAGCGCCGAACATCATCCACCTTAGCCTGGTCCGAGAATCCATGGGTTTCCTCTTCGATCTACTGATGTTGATGATCGCGGTTGCCGTGGTGGCCTTCCTGTATGGGGAAGGCATCTGGAGCAATACGATCATGCTCATCAATACGGTGCTGGCCGGGCTGCTGGCGATGAATCTCTTCGAACCGCTGGCCGGCTGGCTGGAAGAGATGGTGCCGGCAATGCAGTTGGCCTGGGACTTCGTCTGCCTCTGGGTGGTGTTCGTCGTCACCGTGGTCGTCCTCCGCCTGCTCACCGACCGCATCTCGCGGGTGCGGGTGCGGTTTCTGAAACTCGTCGAACAGATCGGCAGTCCGGCGGTGGGCCTGCTGGTGGCCATGGTGGTGGTCTCCTTCACGGTGACCACGCTCCACACCGCCCCCTTGGGGACGACGTTCATGTGGGGCGGATTCGACCCGGACAAGCGGATGGTGCTGGGGACCGCTCCCGACCGGAACTGGCTTGCCTTTACGCACTACGTCTCTGCCGGATCGCTCCACCGCCTGGACGTGGAGGACGGCGAGCGGGTGTTCGACCCCAACCAGGAGTTCATCCGTAACTACGTTGCGCACCGCAAGGAAGTCGAGTCGCATCTCGGTACCGCCGACTGGTTCATCGTCAACTGACGCCGCGCCGATCCGTGCGGCCCCCGGACTGGGCGGTGCGGTGCCCTATTCGCATCCGGGGAGAGACTTTGCCATGTCGTCCCACGAACGCTTAAGGCCTCTTTCAGCCGACGCCGCCGATCGCGATCTGGTGGAGTACCGTTCCGTCTGCGGGCTCTCCGTGGTCGCCGCCATTGCCGGAGGGCTCTCGGCGCTGGCCCTGCTCGATCCGGCGTTGTGGAGCGTGCCCGTCGTGGGAATCGGCCTCTCCCTGGCCGCCCTCCGCCGGCTCGCCCGCAACGAGGAGCTCATCGGGCGGCGGGGGGCAATCGCCGGGCTGGTCCTCTCCCTGCTCTTTATCAGCTCCGCCTCCGCCTGGTGGTTCCTCGAGCGATGGCAACTCCGCTCCCAGGGCCTGCGGGTGGCCGAGGCCTATTTCGAGCTCCTCCGTAGCGGGCAGCCGGTCCTCGCCCACCAGCTCACGACCCATGCCGACGTCCGCGTCCCTCTCGACGACGAGGAGGCCATCTGGGAGCTGTATCGCGAGGACCAGTTCGCCCTGGTGGAACTCGATCGCTACCTCGAGTCTCCCGTGGTGCGGACCCTGGTGGCCCTGGGGCCGGAGGCCCACATCCGGCACTACGGATCCGATGGGAGTGCCTCGGGGTCGAGCACCCGCACCTTCTTCGAGGTCTTCACGGTAACTTTCGACAGCCAGGAAGGGCGCAAGACGTTCTTCGTGCGCCTCAGCCTCGAACGGGCACCCCGCCACCGCACCGAGGGTTACGGCTGGCGAGTAACCGACATCGATGGTGGCGTGCGGCCGCGGGCTTTCGAGGAACCCATGTAGCGCCGCCCCGGCTGCCAAGCGGGAGCGAGGCGCTTGCCGGCCGCCATCGCCACTGCCGCCGGTTGAGCTGCCGGATGCCCCGCGGCGCCGGCGGGTCCGCTGGAGAAGGCCTCGTCAGGGGAGCAGCCGACGGCCCCCACCGCGCCAGGTTCCCGCCGGCGGCTGCCTAACCTCCGGATACCAGGCGGGGGAGCGTGAACGAATAGAGGATCGTCACGGCTCCGGTGGCCATCAAGCTCCAAGGTGCCCACGGTGGCGGAGTGAGCACCTTGGCGACCTGCTTCTTCTCCCCGGAGGCCAGCAGCGTGTTGGCCGCTACCGGGACTTCCTCGGTGGCTTTCAATACCACGCGTTCCACCGCCAGGGCCTCAACCCCGAGAATGAAGACGTAGATGCCCAGGGCCAGAAAGAGGGCTCGCCACATCCTGCAGGCTCCACGGACGACGTTTTTTCGGGACACAACACGAAACGAACGGAAGACAGACGCGCGGGCGGCACCGTGTGGGAAAGGAGAGGCGGCTGGCCGCCATGGTCCCCGCAACGGCACACACCCGGCCGCGGCGGGGCCGGAAGGTCGATTCACGGCAGCGTTACCAAGGCCGCAGGGGTGCGCCCCACGGGCCGTCCGCCCGATGGCCGGGCGAGGCCCGCTGCCTGTTACCCCCTCCTCCGGGTGCGGCGGCACGCAACGTGCCCTGCCCGCCCGTCGTTGCGCGTCCGTCTACGTACCTTTTCGTCGTCCACTGCGGCACGGCTATAGACGGCCGCCGGCCCAGCCTGTTCTGCCGGTCGCGCCGTTCCTGCGGGCGGGGGTGGAAGGGCCCTTCACGAAGAATCGCGAGGCGGTCGAATCCTCCCCGGCCCGGGGGGACGGCGCATCGAGGACGAAGAAGCGGGGGCGCCCGCCCACACGACATCTCCAGGCGAAAGGCTGGGGCGGAGTGAAGGCCTCCTGCGGGGGAGCTAATCCTTGGCCACCGGCTCGATGGTGTAGCCCGCAGCGCGGCCCTGGCCCTCCTCGACGACGATCCGCACCCGCTGCGGCCGGGAGCAGCCGATTTCGGCCAGCGACTCGAGGAGCCGCCGGCCAATGTGCCGGGCCATGAGCTCGGCGGTGGTGTTCGCCAGCGGCAGCAGGAGGCAGCCGCCCCGGGGGAAGACCCAGCGGCGGTCGGCGAAGCGGGCCTCCACCTCGTCCCCTTCCGCCGTGACGCGAATCTGCGGGTGCTCGGTGGGGAGGAGCACGCGGTGGTCGAAGGCTTCGAGTATCTTCCGCAGGACGGCTTCCAGGGCCACGAAATCGACGACGCAGGCGTGCTCGTCCAGCGGTCCGCAGAGTTCGGCGGCCACGCGGTAGTTGTGGCCGTGCAACTGCTCGCATTCCCCAGGGCCGAAGGTGATGAAATGCGCGGCGCTGAAACCGATCCCCTCGCCGGCGACGCGGACGTAGTACTGTTCGCCCATGGGTAGTGCTTCCATTCCTGACCGCGGCCCCCGGCCCTACGGGAGGCGGCGGAGGCGGACATGGCTCACCGTGAGCTCCTCGCCGAAGCCGCCGAGGCGGAAATCGGCGCCGTTGGCGCGGTTGGCGAACCGCGCGTGGGGGATGGTGAAGGTGACCTCCCGCCACTGCCCTGTCTGCTCTATCGGCTGTTCGTGGCCGTGGCGGAACTCCTGGTCGAGGCCCGCCAGGGCCGGATCGGCGGAGTCGTACTCGAAGGTGAACGATTCGGGGCCGGCGTCGAGATAGCCGACGGTGACCTCGACGGTCTCGTCGCCGTCGTAGAGGAACCTCAGGTCGGCTTCGAAGTAGATGAAGCGGAATTCGGAGAAGCGATTGGGCCTGGTCACCCAGGCCTGCCGGCCGCCGACGGTCCGCTCCTCGACCAGTCCGTCGCCGTCGGCCGCCGACCGCAGGGCGAGGCCTCGAGACTCCCCGGGGGTGACGGCTGCCTCCGTCCGCCGCGCCATGCCGGCGGCCGGATCGAGGTGCTCGCCGGCGCGGAAGCGGTCGACGTAGTGGCGGGTGAGCTCGATGTACTTTCGGCCGTACTCGGCCGACTCGCAGATGTCCGTCCCTTCGTGGAACTCGTTCCAGGTCTCGATATGGACCAGCCAGGGGCGCGTCTGCGGGTTGCGGCTGAGGAGGCGTTCCCAACTGAAGCGGTAGAAATCGCCCTCTTCGCGGTCGCGGATCAGCGGTTCCCGCCCCGGGACGGCGGTGTGGTCGTAGCCGGGGCCCAGGGCGGCGGTGTCCAGGATTTGCGGGGCCAGGGCTCCGCCCCACTGGTACTCGCTGTCCGCCTCGCCCGGCCAGTCCCGCATCTTTACCAGGAAGAGGTCTGTGCCGAAGTCCTCGCGGAACATCTCGCGGACGGCGGGGAAGAGATCTTCATCCACAGCCCTGGCGAAGTGGGCGGTGTAGAGGAAGACCAGCGGCTTACCGTCGACCGTGGCGCGGTGTCGTGGCGGAATCTGGGAGAAGAAGTTGCGGATGGTACCGTAGAACCACTTCCTGCCGGCTGCCGTGGTCAGGTCGACGTGATAGCCGAAGCGGTTCCACTCGAGCGTGCTCGTATCGTAGAACATGCCGATCGCAGCCGGCTCCCGCCCCTCTTCCACGAGCTTCTCGCGGGCGGCCACCAGCGGCCCGAGGCCCACGTCGCTCCAGTGGTCCTCCGCCGCCCCGGGGTAGCCCCAGTAGACGGGCATGGCCACGTCGATACCCGCGGCCATCATGTCCTCGAGCTGCGTGTAGTGCCACTGGATGTTCTTGTAGCTGAAGCCCTCGAGCGTGGGGGGGTGGGTGGTCAGAGCGTCGCTGCCGTCGGGATTGAGGATGTGGTAGTTCGTCTCGACGTCGTACCAGTAGAAGTACGTAGTGGCCACCGTGGGCGTGCCGGGAGTGAAGTCGCGGCCGGCCGGCGCAGAGGCATCGCCGGCGACCACGTATGGCCCCAGCGGCGGGCCCAGCGTGAAGTCGTCGGACGGCGCCGCGGCGAGCACGAGGCTGAGCAGCAGGGCGGTGTATGGCATGGCGGGGTCTTATCTTGCAGGGACGTAGTGGGGGGTGATTTCGTGGCGGACCGGCCAGGAGGCGCGGTGTTCCTCTTCGTAGAGGCCGATCTCGTCGAAGGGAATGGGGCGGAAGCCGAGGCGGCGGAACAGCGGCGCGTCGGCCGGGAGTGAAAAATCGCGGCCTGCCGGATCGGCGAAGCCGGGATCTTCACCCAAGAGGAGGTTGTCAAGGAATTCGTTGCGGTTCGGATCCCGGACGGCGAAACGCCCGCATTCGACGGCCACGTTCCGCCAGTGGAAGTTGCGGTCGTGGTCTTCCTCCATGCGGGCCAGGTCGGGATAACGGTCGCTGAACGGTGGCTGGCTGATATCGACGCCGCCGGCGGAAATGGCCCGCCGGATCCACTCGCTGGCCAGGCCTTCCCGCCAGCGCCGCTCCCCCCAGGCAGAGAAGCTCACGGCGTACTGGCAGTCGATGAAGAGGTTGTTGTCGACGATGTTGTCCTTGCCGCCGTGGATCTGCACCGCGCCGAAGCGACCCCCGGCGGCACGGAAAAAGACGTTCCCGTACACGAGCGTGGCGCTGATGAAGTCGTCCAGCCGGATGCCCGCCTGGCCGGCCACGCTGTGGCCGCTGCCGATGTGGTGCCAGAAATTGTAGCGGATGACGTTGCCCCGGTAGGCCGGGTTGCCGAACATGTCGATGCCCGACTGATCGTCCGACTCGTAAACCACGCTGTGGACCTCGTTCATCTCGATGGTGTGCTCGAAGCCCTCGACCCGCATGCCGTGGTGGGGGGAGTCGTGGAAGAGGTTGTGGGCGATGCGGTTGCCCACGCCGTCGAGGTGGACCGCCGGGGCGTAGACGCGGTCGACGCGGGTGAAGTCGCGGACGAGGGTGTTCTCGACGAAGTGCTCGCCGGGGGTGAGCGTGGCCCGCTCGCCGCCGGCCATGCGGACGCCACCGGCGCCCAGTGTGTAGAGGTCGCAGCCAAAAACCCCGTGGCGCCGGCCGCCGGAGACGACGACGGCGTTGGCCCCCAGGCGGCGGAAGGTGCAGCCGGCCAGGAGGACATCGCTCCCTCCCTGGATCACGGCTCCGCCGCCACGGCCGAGCTCGAAGACCAGCCCCTTGAGCACGACGTGATGGACCTCCTGCATCTGCACGAAAGGATCGGCCAGGAGCGGCAGCTCGATGGTGGCTTCGGCCAGGTCGTGGGGAGGGTAAAGGTAGAGGATGCCGGCGGTGCGATCCAGGAACCACTCGCCGGGCCGTTCCAGCTCTTCCAGGAGATTGAAGACATAGAAGGGCATGCCTTGGCGGAAGCCGTAGCTGGTGCCGTGCTCGGTGGCGAAACGGCCCTGCTCCACGTCGATTTCGGCGATCCGCACGGTGCGGCCCGCCCAGAGGTGCCCCCAGTACCCGAACATCCAGGCGTCGTCGGCTTGGCTCCAGCGCTCGGGGCGGTCGGTGGGGTACTCGAACTCGCCGGGTTGCCCGGCCTCGTCGGTGCGGAAGCCGCCGCGGTGGACCGGTCCGGTCTCGACGAAGCCCTCGTTGGGCCAGCGGGCCAGCTCCATGGGCCGGCCGTCGACGTACAGATCGACCCAGGGATGGGCGTTGGCGCCGGACAGGCCGAAGCCGCGGAGTCCCAGGCTGCCGACGTCGTCGATGCCGGCCGCCGCCAGGTCGACCTGGAGGACGTGATCGCGCGCGGCCTCGGGGAGCCGCGCCAGCACGGCCTCGTCGGTGACCGGCTCGAAGCCGATGAGCTCCACGCCGCCGTGGAAGCGGGGCGTCTCGCCCGGGTAGGCCCGGTAGACGATGGGCGCTGCCTCGGTGCCGGAATCCTCTTCGCTCAGCGCGAACGCCTCCTCCGCGCGGTACAGGCCGCCGCGGACGAAGGTTGTTACGCCGCCCACGGGCAACTCTCCCTCAGCGCGAAGCTCACGGATGGCATCGCGGGCGCGGGCCAGGGTGGCGAAGGGGGCCGCTTCCGTGCCCGCGGCCGAGTCGTCACCGTCGGGAGCAACGAAGAAGGTAGCGCCAGGTTCGGGGAGCTCGCGGAGTTTCGTCCGGCTGGCTGCCGGATCGCGCGCAGGCTGTCCTTGGGCAAGCCGCTCCATCTCGCTACGGCGCTCGCCGGCCTCCCAGCGGTGGTGGGGTAGGAGGTCGCCGTCCTCGGCAATGCCCCCGAAGGCGGCGGCCGCAGCGGAGTAGTCTTCCTCGAGGAAACGGCTGTGGGCCGCGGTCAAGCGGGCGATGCCGCGGACCTCCGGCGGGACCTCGTCGGCTCCGGCAAGGGCATCGTACGCGTCCCGCGCGGCGGCATAGTCGCCGGCGGCCAGGTAGGCATGGGCCCGTTGCAGACGGAGGTTCCAGGCATCGCTGCCGGAGAGCTCCCCACTTTCGAGGATCTCATTGAAGATCCGGCGGGCGGCTTCCGCCTCGCCTTCGTCGAGGAGCCGTTCGGCAAACCCCAGCTTGGCAGCCAGGCGGTCGCGGCCAGTGAGTGCCTCTTCTTCCAGAAGCCGCTCGAAGACCTCCCGCGGAGCGGCCGCGCCCATCACGCCCCGTTCGTAGTGGAGTGTAAGCCGGGCGGCGGCCATGCGGAGCGTCTCGGGGAGCTGCGCATCGGCAGCGACCCGGGCAAACTCGGCCAGGGCGGCCTGGGGCTGATTCTGCTGCCGGAGCGCCCGGCCCCGGCCGATCTTCGCTACCGCGCGGTAGCCGGCCGGAACGCCTTCATCCTCGGCAAGGGCGGCAAAGGCCGCCTCGGCGGTCGGCCAGTCGTCGCGGGCGATGGCGTCGGTGGCCTGGCGGATGGGCCCCCGGACCGGTTCGGGGACGCTGCCGCGGAAGAAGGTCTGGGCGAGGATCTCGTCGGCGGCCAGCGCGCCGCGGAAGACGGCCACCTCGTCGACGTCCATCGCCAGCGAGCCGATGCCCGCCCCGGCGTAGCCGACCCGGAAGGCGCCTGCCGGCGGTGTGTAGTCGCCGTCGAAGTCGGCCGCGCGAAGAAGAACGCCGTTGAGGTACAGCCGCATCTGGCGGCGATCCCAGGTGGCGGCCAGGTGGTGCCAGGTGCCGTCGGAAGCCGGCTCGGCGGTGCCCATACCGAAGGCATTTTGCGGCTGGGGGCGGCCGATCTCGAAGTGGAGCGTGCCCGCCGGATTCGGCGTCCAGACGCGGAGCCCCTCCCAATAGCCATTCCCAAGGGCGAAGAGCATGCCGTTCGGGCGGTCGTTGCCGAGGTGGGCCCCCTGCCCGTGCTTGCGGAAGCGGATCGTGACCGTGATCCCCTCCTCGCCGACCTCGAACGGCTCTCCCTGGAGATAGCCGCGATCGAGCCGCACCGCCTTCGTGCCCGGCCGCGCGCCCTCGACGAGCCGCAGCGGCTCCGCCTCGACATACCTCAGCGGCGCCTCGTCGCCCGCCAGACTCGGGGCCGTAGGCGAATCGGGCGTTAGCTCGGCGAAGTCGTAGTAGCGGAGCGCCGCGGGATGTTGGCTGAGGGCCTCCTGGTAGCGCTCGAGTTGCGAATCCGCCGCGCGGGCGCAGGTAGCCGCCAGCAGCAAGAGTGAGGCGGCCAGTGCAGTTCTGGAGGCAAGCGGTGCGACGCAAACGGCGGGTCGGTACATGGCGTTCCTCACGGGCGGGATCGGTTCGGGCGGGAACGGGGCCGTAGCGCCCCATGGTAGTCGATCGAGCTTCATCTCCCCACCCTAACCGCCGTATTGGGGCCGTCAAGGCCCGTCACGGAGGCATCATCATGATGCCCGCCCCCTCAGTCCGAGCCAAGGCTTCGGCGAGGGGCGTGCCCGACGCGTGGCCCGGCATCGGCGAGGGGACGGTTATTGCCGTCCACACCAGCGCGTTGTACCAGGGAAGGGGGTGGTCGAGGTTGTGCAGCCGCCCGAAGAACTTTAGGCGGCGGTGTTCAGCTCGGGTCGCGCGGCGCGGTGGAAGTTCCCCGCGAAGAAGCGGCCCATCCCCGCCAGCGGCCCAATCCCGGGCCCGCGACGGCCCGGGTCGGCCCCATGACCACATCACCCTGCAGGCCCGCACGCGCGAAGCGTAGGGAGATGGATTGGGCGGTGCGAGAAGACGCCCCTCGATCTCTCGTTGACGCGCGTGCCGAAGCTCCAATTGGAACACGCCGATCTGCCCTTGGGGCGCCTCGTCCTGGGGGGGGAAAGACTCGGTGACCGAACTGGGGCCGAATCCGGGTTCAACCTCAGAAGACCCTGTGAAACGGCACCGTTTCCCGCGCGGGATGGAACAGAACTCGCTACGGAACCCTCTCTTTTCACTGCCCAACCCCCAAGCCGCAGCCTGATCGCGAATGACGCGGGCGGCACGAATTGTGTGGCTCGTTGTGCGGTTGCTTGCGCCTTCCCGAGCCCATCTATTGACTACGAAGGATGGCAGGAGTAGGCTGCCGGGTGTGTAGGGAGATTTCGTGGCGAGTTGTGAAATCTTCGGGGAGCAGTCGGGGTAGTGGCTGCCGATTGCTTGAAGCGTTCTTTGGTTTCCCCTCCGAGCCTTGCTGATGGGCGAGGAGCGGCACAACACAAGGAGAGCAGAGATGGTATCCGCTGTTCGAGTGGTCGCAGTCTGTCTGGCATTGGCGTTTGCCATGGGTGAACAACTGCGGGGAGAGGAGGGCTATTCCTTCGTCGATCTCGGAACGCTCGGAGGGAATCAGGGCCACGCTGCGGCAATCAACAACTCGGGGCAGATTGTGGGAGCGGCTTTCAACAGCGACAACCAACATCGTGCCTTCCTATGGTCCGACGGAAAGATGATCGACTTGGGAACGCTCGGAGGATCGATCAGCCGGGCTCACGGCATCAACGATTCGGGGCAGGTCGTCGGAAGGGCTCACAATAGCGATAATCAGTCTCGTGCCTTCCTCTGGTCGGACGGCGAAATGATCGACTTGGGCACGCTCGGAGGATCGCAGAGTGGGGCTTACGGCATCAACAACTCAGGGCAGGTCGTCGGAGTAGCTGATAATCCGGATAATCAGTCTCGTGCCTTCCTCTGGACAGACGGCGAGATGATTGACTTGGGCACACTCGAACGGGACTCGAGTTTGGCCTATGGCATCAACGACTCGGGGAAGGTCGTCGGACGGGTTAGTACCACAAGTGGAGCATATAGATGTCGAGCGTTCCTCTGGTCCGATGGTCAAATGATTGACTTGGGAACACTGGGAGGTCCTCAAAGTGAGGCTTATGGCATCAACGACTCGGGGCAGGTCGTCGGATGGACTAACACAATAACCGCGACACGAGCCTTCCTTTGGTCGGATGGGACGATGACTGACTTGGGAACACTAGGAGGTCCTCGAAGTGAGGCTTACGGCATCAACGACTCGGGGCAAGTCGTCGGATGGGCTCACGGTAGCTATGACATACGATATATGTCACGTCGTGCCTTCCTTTGGTCGGACGGAACGATGACGAATCTGCCGACGCCTGGTAGATGGTATGAAGTCAGACCTCGTGCCATCAACAGCTCCGGGCAGGTGGTTGGCTCCGCCAGAAATCCGCAGGTCCATACACGTCCTGTCCTTTGGACGCCCAATGCGAAGGTGGAGCTGGAGGCATCCGAAGAGGCTCGCCCCGGTGACCCTACCGTCGAAGACTCGGGAGAAGGCGACGGCGAGTAAGCAGGCCTGTCGCGGGGGAACGGTGGAATGGAACATGTTGCGGCACTTCCTACGCTTCAAAGATTGACCGTGAGCTATCCGATTACGCCGCGGTTCCCGGCCTTCGCACCCGGAAGCGGATGAGCCCTATTTGGAGAAGGGAATGATGGATAAGAAACGTGAATGGGCAGCCGGCCAGATGCTGGCAGTTCCTGCATTGCTGGTCATTCTGTTGACCGGTTACTGCGTGGCCCAGGAAGCCGGTGTTGAATACGAAGGCTTCAAGGAAGAGTTCAACAGCGACGCTTCAGAGCATTTCAGGTACGGGTCCGGAGGAAACCGGGCTGAATTCACACGAAGCTTTGGCGTGCCCTCTTCTATCGAGCCGGATACCAGGGTACTTCTACTGAGGATGGACCCCGACGACCGCGCCACTCCTTGGCAGGGACCCAACCTCTCTTCACACCGGATGTCCCATTACGGCATTTATACGTATGGCTTCGACTGGGAACCGGATCGCATCCGCTGGTGGATCATCCATCCGGAGACAGACGAAACCATCGTTCTCTGGGATTACCAGGGCCCCGCGGAGAGGATTACGCAGACCCCGGCGAGGTTCATGATGAATATCTGGCATACGGACAACTGGCCCGTGCACACCAACCGTAATGCCGTGGAGAGGCCGGAACATCCGTTTGGAGTTGAATTCGACTGGGTGTCTTACACCCCCTTTGTTGAATGATCCGTCTCTTGACTCAAACCGATCGAGTCGGGGAACGGCCACACAACCGCCGAAGGACAGCCGGGCACGAACGCGACACGACTTCGCCGGAAACGGCACGACCACCCACTCATTTCACGTGTAGCAACATGCTGCTGGAGATGCCGAATCGTCGATCGATGGA
This sequence comes from Planctomycetales bacterium, assembly GCA_007119795.1. The sequence continues at coordinate 28,547 of SKOZ01000078.1, forward strand.
GATGCTCAGCCGGGCGCCTCATCCGGAGAGGTCGGATGAGGCTGGTGGCGGGCGAGGATCGCGTTGACCGTGGCGGTGAGGCGGGCGAAGTCGATGGGTTTCTCGAGGAAGTCGACGGCGGGGAGCCACTTGGCGTCGAGGTCCCGGGGGCTGAAGCCCAGGGGGAACTGCTGGTTGACGGCCGTGAGGAGGACCACCGGCAGCGGGCCGAAGGTGCGGCGGATCGTGCGGGCAACATCGAAGCCGGCTGTGTCGTCCTCGGGAAACATGACGTCCAGGATCACGGCTTCGGGCCGGCGCTGCTCGATGCGCTCGACGGCCTTGGCGGCGTCGGTCTCGATGGCCGTTTCGTGCCCTTCCTGGCTGAGGACGCGGGCGACGGCAGTGGCGAAATCGAGGTCGTCGTCGACGATGAGGAGGTAGGCCATGGGGTTCTCCCTCAGGGGATGGGACCGCCCGGCGGCGCGCCCGGGGGAAAGGTGAGCGTCACTACCGTGCCCGCGGCGGGTGCGGTGCGGATGGAAACGTCGATATCGCCGGCCAAGGCCGCCTGGCGGACGATGGCCAGCCCCAGGCCGGTCGAGTTCCGGTTGTGGCTGGCTGCCTCGGTGGTGCGGAAGAAATCGTCGAAGACGCGGGGGAGCTTCTCGGCCGGGATGCCGATCCCCCGGTCGCGGACCGCAACCGTGGCCCCGCCGCCGGGTCGGGGCGAGCAGGAGACTTCCACGGTGCCGCCCTCGTGCGAGTAGTTCACCGCGTTGGCGACCAGGTTGTCGAGGAGCATGGCCGCGTGGTCGGCGACGGCCGTGGTCCAAGCGGTTTCCAGGGCCGCTTCGATGGTGATCCCCCGGCGGGCGGCGGCCGGTTGGTGGGCGGCCACGGCAGCCGCCGCCACGGCGGCCAGCTCCACTGCCACCCGCGGTGGTGGCTGTTGGGCGGCCGACCGCAGGTTGGCCAACTGCAGCATCTGCTGGATCTGGCGGGAAAGCGAGGCGGCGCGGGCGGCGATTTGCTCGACCGTCGATCGCACGTCCTCGCTCAGCGTTCCGCAATAGCCGCCGAGGAGGACCTGTGTTTGGGCGTGGATGGCGGCGAAGGGGGCCTTGAGCTGGTGCGTGGTGCGGAGGAGGTGCCGGGCCCGCTCCTCGGTGGCCGCCAGCAGCCGGCGGTTGCTCACGGCGAGTTCTTCCTCGCGCTGCCGGAGGGCGCCGGCAATCCGCGAGGTGAGGAACCAGACGGTTGCGGAGATGAAGAGCACCGAGCCCGCCTGCACGAGGCCGGTCGCCAAGGGCAAGGCCGCCCGGGAAACCGCCGGCGGCGCCGCGAAATGGGTCGGAGGGGCCACGACTCCCGCCAGCTCGGCCGCCACGCACGCGAGGTACAGAGTCCAGGCGATGGCCGTCACCGCCAGGCTCCGCAACGAGGAGAAGAAGATGCAGGCCAGGACGATGTGGAACAGGTACATCATCGGGGCGAATGTCTCCAGGCTCCCCAGGTGATGGACCACCACGGTGAGGAGGACCAGGTCGAGGACGATCTGGGTCCAGAGACAGGCGGTGGCCAGGGCGGCGCGCCGCGAGCTGCCTTCGGTGGCCCGCAGGAAGCCGAGGTAGGCGAGGTTGAGCCCCGCCAGGGCTGCGGCCACCGCCAACGCCCAGACGCCCCCGCCGCGGATTCCGGTGAGGATACACCCCTCGGGCCGCAGGAGCCCGAAGGTGCCGTAAGCCGAGAGGACCGCCACCACGATCCACCGCAGCCGGCAGAACCAGCGGGCGTTGGAGGCGAGCATCGTGGCGTCGGGCGGCGCAGGCTCCTTGCCGTCCGGCGGCTGCGCCCGCGGGAGGCGGTACTCCGTCCAGGCCGCCTCCGTGTCGCCGGGGGCGGCAGCAGGGGGCGTCGGCAGGTCGCGCGAAAGAGGCATCAGTCCACGTACCAGGTGGTCCCTGCGCCGAGCAGGCGCGCCAGATCACCGCGGCCGTTCTTCTCCACGGCCGAGTGGATCTGCTGCATGAGAAGGCCGTCGTAGGTCGGTTTCTCGAGCTGGCGGAAGATGCCGAAGGCCTGGGGAAACTGCGGCGGCTCGAGCGAAGCCAGAAGTGCGGCCAGCGTCCGCGAGGGAGTCTTCGCGTTGTGAACCAGGAGGTCCTCTTCAGCGGCGCCCTCCTCGCCGAGGGTCACCACCGCCGGTTCCAGACCGCGGAGTACGATGCCCTGGCGGCCGTCGCTGCCGAAGCGGATCGGCTCGCCGTCTTCCAGGAGGATGCGGTGCGCGTCGCGCTGCCGGCGGTCGGTGACTTCGGTGAAGGCCCCGTCGGCGAAGACCACGCAGTTCTGCAGAATCTCGATGAAGGCCGTGCCGCGGTGGCGCGCCGCCGCAGCGAGGATGCGGGCCATGTGGGCGGTGTCGGAGAAGACGGTGCGGGCTACGAAGGTGGCCTCGGCGGCCAGGGCGATCTGCACCGGGTGGATGGGCTGCTCGATGGTCCCGGAGGGGCTCGACTTGGTCCGCGTCCCGTAGGGCGATGTGGGCGAGTATTGCCCCTTGGTCAGGCCGTAGACCTGGTTGTTCAGGAGAAGGATGTTGACGTCGAGATTGCGGCGCATGCAATGGATCAGGTGGTTGCCGCCGATGGAGAGCCCGTCGCCGTCGCCGGTGACCACCCAGACCGAAAGGTCCGGTTGGGCGCACTTCACCCCCCAGGCCAGCGCCGGGGCCCGGCCGTGGATGCCGTGGATCCCGTAGGTGTTCATGTAGTAGGGGAACCGCGAGGAACAGCCGATCCCCGAGACGAAGACCGCCTTTTCGCGGGGAACGCCCATCTCGGCCAGCGCGTGCTGCACCTGGCCCAGGACGGCGAAGCTGCCGCAGCCGGGACACCATTTGACCTGCTGCGGCGACTGGAAATCGCGCTTCGAAAGAGAGAGGGCTTCGTCGGCGGCCTGCTGCGGCTGGCAGAGGAGTCGCTCGTCGGTAGACATAGAGTCTCTTATCTTTCCAACTCGGCGTGGATGGCGGTGACCACCTCGCGGATGCGAAACGGCCGCCCCTCGACGCGGTTCAATCCGGTGGCATCATTAAGGAAACGGTCGCGCAGTAGCGTGCGGAGCTGCCCGAGGTTGTTCTCCGCCACCAGCATCCGCCGGTAGCGCTTCAGCAGCGGTCCCAGGTTGGGCGGGAAGGGGTTCAGGTGGCGGAGGTGGACGTGGGCCACCTCCGCGGGGCCTTCCTGGACTTCTTCGACCGCCGCCCGCACGACACCGAAACTGCTTCCCCACCCGACGACCACCAGGTCCCCCTCCGGCGGCCCAAAGGGCTCCGCCGGGGGAATATCGCGGGCGATGCGGGCGATCTTTTCGGCGCGGAGGGTGGTCATGCGGTGGTGGTTGGCTCCCTCGTAGCTTACCTGGCCGGTCTCGTGTTCTTTCTCCAGGCCGCCGATGCGGTGCATGCATCCGGGTGTCCCCGGCGCCACCCAGGGACGGGCCAGCGTCCGGGAATCGCGCCGATAGGGGGCAAAATCGGTCGGCGAAATCCGGCCGTTGGCGCTCAGGTCGGGAAGGTCCTCCGGGACCGCAATCCGCCAGGGCTCGGCCCCGTTGGCCAGAAAGCTGTCGGAGAGGAGGATCACGGGGGTCATGTAACGGATCGCCAGCCGTACGGCCTCGAAGGCCATGGAGAAGCAGTCGGCAGGAGTGGCGGCGGCCAGGACCGGCAGGGGCGACTCCCCGTGGCGGCCGAAGACGGCCATCGCCAGATCGGACTGTTCGGTCTTGGTGGGCAGGCCGGTGCTGGGACCGGCACGCTGGACGTTGACGACCACCAGCGGCAGTTCGGTCATCACCGCCAGGCCCAGGGCCTCGGCCTTGAGCGAGAGCCCCGGACCGCTCGTCCCCGTGGCCCCGATGGCCCCGGCGAAGGAGCCCCCGATGGCCGCCACGCAGGCGGCGATCTCATCCTCGGCCTGCAAGGTGCGGACGTCGAACTCCTTGTATTTGGAGAGCTCTTGGAGGATCTCGCTGGCCGGCGTGATCGGGTAGCTGGCGTAGAGGAGGGGGCGCCCGGCCCGCTCGGCGGCGACCACCAGACCCAAGGCTGCCGCCTCGTTGCCCGTCAGGCGGCGGTAGCGCCCCCGCGGCAGCTTCGCCGGGGCCACCTGATAGGTCACGCGGAAGAGCTCGGTCGTGTTCGCGTAATGGTAGCCCGCACGAAGGCTCGCGGCGTTGGCCGCCATCGAGGGGATGTTGCGGCGGAACTTATGGATCAGCCACTCGAGCACCGGCTGCAAGGGCCGGTCGTAGAGCCAGAGGGCCAGTCCCAGGGCGAAGAAGTTCTTGCACCGCGCCGCATCGCGGCGGGACAAGCCCATCGGGGCCACCGCCTCGGCGTTGAGCCGGCTCATGGGGACGGGGATCAGCCGATAGCCGTCCAGGGCGCCATCGGTCAAGGGGTTCGCCTCGTAGTCCGCCTTTTCGAGGTTGGCAGCGGTGAACTCGTCCTCGTTGACCAGCACGATGCCCCCGGCCATCAGGTCGGGGAGGTTGACCTTGAGGGCCGCCGGATTCATGGCGAAGAGGACGTAGGGGGCATCGCCGGGCGTGAAGACGTCGCGGTCGGCGAAGGCGAGCTGAAAACCGCTCACACCCCCCAGCGAACCGGCCGGGGCGCGAATCTCCGAAGGGAAGTCGGGGAGCGTGCAGACCATGTTGCCGACCATCGAAGCGATGTCGGCGAACTGGTTGCCGGCAAGCTGCATGCCGTCCCCCGAGTCGCCCGCGAAGCGAACCGTGGCCGAATGCACCTGGACGAACTTCCGGTCCACGGCGTGGGGCAAGCGAGTCATTGTGGCGATTCCGAACGATGGAGAAGTGAAGATCGCAATCGCATGACATTATACGATTATCGCTGCCCTCGTCAACACACTCCGGCATAGGCGAGCAAGTCGGTGCCGGCCGGCAGCCGGCGCGTCATCCTCCCAGCGCGTGCATGGCCTGGCTGGTGCAGGCGGAGCCGGAGGCGGGTTTTCCCTCCACGGCACGGCGGATGGCCTCTTCGGCGCCCAATAACCGGACGCTGTAGGCCCCGTCGGAAAAGAGGCAGGGGCGGACGTGCCCGTCCGCCGAGAGCCGCAGCCGGC
>SKOZ01000084.1 GCA_007119795.1 Planctomycetales bacterium
CAAGGCTGGGCTTCTCGACGGAGGTCTTGATGATGGCTCTCGACAAGGTGCAATCCTCGGCAGGCAAGGGACGGTTGGACGGGGCAAAGACCGGCGGATAGGTCATCTCGGCACGGACTTCGAGCACAACAGGTGCCAAACCCTCCTTCGACACGGGAAAGAAGCCCGTAAGACCTTGTCGCAAAAAGACTTCGGCCGATGCTTCCCCCCGGACCCGTTCCCTGGGAGAGCCGACGCGCTGCAATCGGTCAGCAGCCGCGGCAACGGGTGTCGCCGTTGGGCATCACGCTGGAAAGGGCAGCCTGGGAACGTCGGCAGCTGCGGAAACGGCACCTCGCTACCGTGAACCGGCCAGCAGCGAGACGACCAAGACAACCCAGACTGCCCCTGCATCGTAGACGTCGGGCGTCCCTGAAAAACACTTCCAATGCCCAAGAGCGGCACAGACATCCAATTCATTACACACTACGCGAGCAACCAAAGCTATCAAATTGCAGCATCTTGTCAACCCGCAAAGAAGGGAAGTGTGGGATGTCTAAGCAGTCCAGGCACTATTCGGTTAAGATACCCGGGAGGCTCTCGCTAATACACGTCCGAGATCGTAGCTCTTATGGGGAGTTCGGCATTGCATTATGGACATTTCAGGTGGCTTAATGCCGCCCCTAAGGGTGGAATCAAGGGATTCACCTCTGGGTGGATCGCGTGGAAAAGGGGAACGGCTGCAGACTCCCCCACCGGCCGTGTGGTTCTAGACGTTATCCCCTTACTATTGATTACAGAGAAGTCCGCCCCATGGTTCGTCTTCTGCCGCAGGCCTTGCTCGTTTTGATGCTCGTGGCCGTTCCGGCGGCTCGCGCCGAGCAACCGATGGACCTCGACGGCTTCTCGGTGAGTGAGTTTCCCCAAGCAGCCTCCAGCACCGGCCTCCGAGTAGCCTGCCATCGCATCGGCGAGGCAGCCGGCGAGGGCCGGTTCCCGGTATGCGCCTGGTGGTCGTACGGCCTGAAATGGTAATAGGAGCAAGAACGTTTCTGGCGTTCTCACCCGGGCCTTCACATTACGTCCCCTTCGTTTCAAGCATCAGGCATCGTCACCGACGCAGACGATGACTCCTGCTGCGGCTGGACGGCACGGGGTGACTCCCTTCCGCAATTGCTCCGTGCGAGGCGGCATGTTACAAACGGTGCAGGTTTCACGGCCGTATCCGGACGGATGCCGGCTGTGGCAGCCGCCCGGACCGGTCGAAGACGCGCTCCGCAATGGAGGATCCTGCGCCATGATGTACCGCTCTCTCGCCGTGGGAGCCGCCGCGCTGGCGGCAGGAGTCCTGCTCGCGGCAACGCCGCTGGCAGCGACCCCGGTACGCGAAGGCCTCGTCCTCTGGCTCGACGCCGGCGACGCCTCGACGATCACCGTCGGGGAAGGCGGTCGGGTCGATCGCTGGACGGGCAAGCTCGAGGGACAGGGCACCGCCGTGCCGCCGGCCGCCGAACGGCGCCCCCGTTATGTGCCCGATGCGATGGGCGGGCAGCCGGCGATTCGCTTCCATCAGGGAGAGCATCTTCGGTTGACCGGCACGGGCAGCGCATTGGACTTCCGGCCGGGTGATGAATATACCGTTCTGGTCGCCTATCGCCACGCCGCGAATCAGTTCGGCACGCTGCTTGCGAAAGGGGGCGGCGAGGCGAGCCGGCGGTCGTACCAGTTCTACGTCACGCCCGCGAACCTGGGTGCCATTGCCTTCGGGGCGATGCACGAGGTGCCCAATGCGCCCGGGGAGAACATCGCGGCCTTCGTGTGCGACGGTTCGACGGTCGAGGTTCACGCCGCCGGCGAGCAGGTGCTGGAGTTCGAGGCCGGTCAGGGCGTTTCCGACGTCGACGTCCTCATCGGCGCCCGGCGCGAGCACGACGACAATTCCGGCACGTTCTACCCCTTCTCCGGCGACATCGCCGAGATCCTCGTGTACCGCCGGGCGCTCGACGCAGGGGAACACGCTGCCGTGGGACGCTATCTCTCAGAGAAGTACGGCCTGATCACTGCCTACCTGGAAGGCGACGCCGCCGACCGCCTCTTGACGGCCCTCCGCGAACCCGGTTGGGAGGCCCGCGCCGAGCGGCTCGTCGCCAATCTGGCGCGCGTGGAGGAGGATGGTGCCGCGGCCCTCGAAGCGCTGCTGGCGCAAGAGCCGGCGGCGGCGCTGGACGTGGCCGAGCTGCTGGTACGCGCCAGCGAGCAGAATCGGCTTTCGGACACGCTGGCCGCCTTGGCCGGCCGGCTGCTCGAGTCGGACGACCACTTCGTGCGGAGCCTGGCCGAGTGGGCCATCGCCATGAAGGTGGGCGGAGAAAACAATGGGCAGACCGCCGTATGGCCCAAGCCCGCTGGCCCTGCCTGGTATGCGGCGTGGGCGAACCTCGACGGGGACTTCCTGCTTACGGCCGATTGGGTCCGCCAGGCCACAACCGCCGAGATCCACCGCGACCCGGCGGGCCTGGCCGACTCGGTCGCCGCGATGATCGCGCGGGCGGAGCGGATGGTCCACGATCATGGAGCGGCGGAGACGCCACCCCAACTCGCCACCCTGCAGTCGCTCCACGACGCCATGATGGCGATCGTTGTCGAAGAGGCCGCCGCCGAAGAGGCGGCGGCGGCCCAGCCGGCCGACGCCGGCCCTCTCCGCCTGGCCGCCGTGCAGCGCCACTGGCTCGAGGCGCGGGAGGTGCTCCGGGAATTCGTCTTCGCCCAGGCGCCGATCGACTTCGACGAGCTGGTCTTCATACGCCGCTTCGCCCCCCACACCGTAGCCAACATCACCCGCGCCTACGCGTGGCGGTACAAGCCCGGGGGGGACATCGTCGTCCTCTCGGGCATCCATCCGGGCGGCGCGGTCCGCGACCTCATCGACGGCCGCCTCGGTCCCGGGCACGTCCGCGGCATGGATCTCTGGTGGGAGGCCGACCGCCTCGTCTTCAGCTACGCTCGTCAGGGCGACTGGCCGCCCCACGTGGACACCACCGACAGCGTCGTCGAGGGGACCCACGTCTGGGAGCTGCGAAACCGCCACGAGCCGCTGCAGATCTACGAGGTGGGCACGGACGGCTCGCGGCTCCGCCAGCGCACGGACCACCCCTACTGGAACGATTTCGAGCCGACGTGGACGGCCGCGGGCGACGTCGTCTTCTCCTCCGACCGCGCCGGCCGCTCCCAGCAGTGCGGTGCCTTCGACTACGACCACTCGAGCTTCAACCTCTACCGGCTCACGCCCGAGGGCGTCATCCACCCGCTGACCGACAGCAAGGACACCGATCGTTATCCGCACAGCCTGGACAACGGGCTCATCGCCTTCACGCGGTGGGAATACCAGGAGCGGCACTTCATGGAGGTCCACTCCATCTGGACCGCCCGCCCCGACGGTACCCTGGCCGACGCCCTCTTCAAGCAGCACATGCCCGCACCGCTGGGGCTGCGCGACGTACGATCGATTCCCGGGTCGAACGATCTCGTGGCGATCGCCGCCGGCCATCACACGTACGCGTTCGGCCCCGTGGTTACCGTGAGCCCGCGCTACGGACTCAACAATGAAGAAGGGCTCATGATCGTAACGCCCGGCGTCCGGCCCCAAGAGGGACCGATGGGCGGGCGCCCCGTGGCCGAGGGGGGCGTCGCCGATCGGGGCGGCCTCTACGAGGCGCCCTGGGCGCTCTCCGAGAGGGCGTTCCTCGCGGCCTACGCCTACGCCCGGCCGAACTGCACTTCGCTGTGCGGCGCCGACTCCAACGGCTTCGCCATCTACTACTTCGACAGCTACGGCAACAAGGAGCTCGTCTTTCGCGACCTTTTGATGTCGTGCACCATGCCCATTCCCCTGCAGGAGCGCCCGCAGCCGGCCGTCTTTCCCGAGGCCACCGATCCGCAGGCGGCCTACGCCACCCTTTTCGTCGCGGACGTCTACGCGGGCATGCCCGAGGTGCCCCGCGGGAGCGTCAAGTCGCTGCGCATCGCCCAGCGCGTCGGCTGGCCCTACACGCCCGAGCACGGCCAGATGACCTACATCTCGGGTAACGCCTGGCAGGACCAGTTCGGCTTCTGGTCGTGGGCGCCGGTCCGCGTGATCGGCGATGTTCCGGTCGAGGACGACGGCTCGGCCCACTTCCGCGTCCCCGCCAACACGGCCGTCTATTTCCAGGCGCTCGACGAGCGCGGCATGGAAGTGCGGCGCATGCGGTCGATGGTCAGCGCCCAGGCGGGCGAGACGCGCGGTTGCGTGGGCTGCCACGAGTCGAGGGCCGTTGCGGGCGTTTCCCAGGCCACCCGGCTGACCGCCTTGTCGCGCCCCGCCAACCTGCCCGCCGCCCCGCCCTGGGGTGCCGAACGATTGTTGGGGTACGAGTGGCTCGTGCAGCCGATCTTCAATCGCCATTGCGTGGCCTGCCACGGGCCGGACGAACCCGCCGGCGGAATCGATCTGACGGACCACCGCGCGGACGACGGTTTCGTGCAGTCGTTCCGCACGCTCTTCGGAAGGGAGGTCGCAGGGGAGGAGTCGGCACCGCGGCTGGTCTCCGTGTCGGACCGCTTCAGCGATTCCAGCGTCACGCAGCCGATGGCGTTCGGCTCGCACCGCAGCCGGCTCATCGATGTGCTCTTGGACGACGAACGGCATGCGGACGAGGTTCAGCTTTCCGCAGAGGAATGGAGCGCGCTGGTGACGTGGATCGATGCGAACGCTCCCTATTTCGATACCTTCTATAACCGGCGGCCCGCCGATGGGGGTCCGCCGCGGCGCGAAGCCGTTGCGATTCCGCTTCCGGCACCCTTCGGCAGTGCTCCGGCCAAACCACCGTGCGGTACAGCCGATGGGGATCTTGCCGGCGAGCCGGCAAGCTCGGGGCATTGAGGGGTGCCAGGGCGCAACGGCAGATGCTCTCGGTTGGCATGAACAGGAAAGGACAATGCGATGCTGCGCGGCACTCTGGCAATCGTCCTGGGGCTTTTCTGCACGGCGGGATGGGCCGCCCCCGGTTGGGCGGCGGGGCCGAGCGTCGCTGAAGTGGTTGCCGACTGCGGGGCGGCGATCGCGAGCTCCGGTCCGGAGACGGCAGCCCGAGTGATCGCCGAGGCGCTGGCGGATCCGCAGAACGATCCGATCGTACCTGCCGAGGCCCTCTGGCAGCTTGCCCAGCAGGGCGAGCTCGGCGATCCGCTCGCCGCCGCCGCGGCGGACCTATTGGATCACGACGACCCCTTCGTGCGCGCCCTGGCGGAGTGGGCCATCGCCATCCGCGTCAACAGCGACAACAACGGCCGCGACGTCGTCTGGCCGCAGCCCGATCCGCCCTCGTGGTTTTCCAGGTGGTCGGAACTCGACGGGGACTTCCTTATCGAGGCCGATTACGCGCGGCTGGCCGTCACCTGGGATATCCACCGCGACGGCGGGAGACTGCTGGACTCGCTCGGCAAGATCATCGAGCGCGCTCGAGGTGCCGCCGGGGAGGTCGCCCCCACGGCGCCGGCCGAGACCCACGCTATGGTCGCCGAGCAGCTCGCCGCCCTGGAGGAGATCCGCCGCGAGCTCGCCCGCAGGGTGGAGGAGGCGCCGGAGGACCTCGTATCCCACCGCCGGCTGTGGCTGGCGGCGCGGCGGGCCGCACGGCCCATCGTGCTGGCGAACGAGGCGGTCGACTTCGATCAGATCGTCTTCATCATGAGGCATTCGGCGCACAGCCACCGCAACATCACCGGCTCCCAGTACCCATGGGTCCATAAACCAGGCGGTGACGTCGTCGTGAAGATGGGGCTCGATCCGGCCGATCCGGTGCGGGGAGTGATCGACGGGCAGCTCGGCCCGGGGCATGTGCGGGGCATCGACCTCTGGTGGGACGGCGACCGCGTGGTCTTCGGCTTCGCACGGCAGCCCGGTTGGCCGCCCGAGCACGACCCCATCCGCGGCAACCACGTATTCCTCCTCCGAGGCCAACAGACGCCCATCCACCTGTACGAGATCGGCATCGACGGCAGCGGGCTGCGGCAGGTGACCGGCCACCCCTACTGGAGCGACCTGGAGCCGACCTACACGGCCGACGGCCGCATCGTCTTTGCCTCCGACCGCAACGGCCGCTCCTCGGAGTGCGGCCGGTTCTCCGCCGACCACACGGTGGTCAACCTCTACTCGGTCACGCCCGACGGCCGCACCATCCGCCGCCTCAGCGACAACAAGGACATCGACCGCTACCCCCACAGCCTCGACGACGGCACCATCGCCTACACCCGCTGGGAGTACCAGGAGCGGCACTTCTTCGAGGTCCACTCCATCTGGCGGGTGCGCCCCGACGGCACCATGGCCGATGCCGTCTTCGGCCAGCACGACCCCGCTCCCATGAGCTTCCGCGACACGCGCTCGGTGCCGGGCACGTCCAAGCTGGTCTCCATCGCCTCGGGACACCACACCTTCGCCTACGGGTCGGTGGTGGTCGTCGACCCGCGGGCCGGGATCAACCACGTGCCGGATGCGATCCGCATCGTCACGCCGCACATCCGCCTCGAGGAAGGGCCGATGGCCGGCCAACCGGTTCCGGAAGGTGGCGTCCCCGACCGCGTGGGCCTCTTCCAGACGCCTTGGGCCCTCTCGGAATCGTGCTTCCTCGTCTCCTACTCGCCCGCGCTGCCTCCCTCGAACGCGGAGGGCGACGACAACGCCACCGGCTTTGCCCTCTACCTGATCGACGTGCACGGCAACAAGGAGCTGATCCATCGCGATCAGATCTACTCCTCGGCCTTCCCCATACCGCTCAAGCCGCGGCAGCGGCCGCCGGTGCTCCCCGACGCCACCGATCCGGCCCGGCAGTGGGCGACGACTTTCGTAGGCGACGTGTACCAGGACCTGGAGGGGATCGAGCGGGGCGCGGCAAAATACCTGAGGATCTCCCAGCGCATCGGGTGGCCGCTGGATGCGGAGATCGGCGCCATGCGGTATATCCCCGGCAACGCCTGGGAGTACCAGTTTGGATACTGGGCGTGGGCCCCCCCGCGGGTCATCGGCACGGTCCCCGTCGAGGAGGACGGCTCGGCGCATTTCCGGGTGCCCGTAGACGAGGCCGTCTACTTCCAGCTCCTCGACGAAAACCACATGGAGCTGCGGCGGATGCGAAGCCATATCACCTTCCAGCCGGGAGAGGTCCGCGGCTGCGTGGGGTGCCATGAGTCGAAGCCCACGGCGCCGCTTCCGTCGGCACACATGCCCTCGGCCCTGCGGCGGCCGCCGCAGGTGCCCCAGCCGCCTCCCTGGGGGGCGGAGCGGCTCTTGGGCTATGAATGGCTGGTGCAACCGATCTTCGAGCGGCACTGCGTCACGTGCCACGAATCGCACGGACCCGGGGCCGCGGTCGACTTGACCGCCACGCCCACCGAGGGCGGCTTCTTCCAGTCGTTCCGGACCCTCTTCGGCCAGCCCACCTCCGGCGGGCAGGGCCCGGTGCTCGTCTCGCTCTCCGACCGTTTCTCCGGCTCCGAAGTGACCGAACCCAAGGAGTTCGGGTCCCACCGCAGTCGGCTTGCCCGCGTCCTCTTGGACGATTCGCTGCACCGCGACGAGGTCGATCTGAGCGAGGAGGAATGGATCGCCCTGGTGACGTGGATCGACGCCAACGCGCCCTACCACGACACGTTCTACAACCGCCGGCCGGCGGACGGCGGTCCCCCGCGGCGCGACGTCCGCCCGGAGCTCCCGTCCCCGTTCGCCTCCCGCAGCCTGCCGCTGCTCCAGGAGACACCGCTTCCCGATTGAAGCGCACCCGGAGACACGCGGGAAGGCAGCGTAACCGTCCACGGGGGACTGTCCCGATTATGGCGGCCGTAGAAGGTAGTCCTCGTGGATGGGGCCATTCGGCCGCGAAAATGGGACGGTCCCCTTCGGCCGGCGCGGCCGAGGGGGCCCTAAGCGACCCCTTCGAGCGTGCGGCGGACGAAGCGGAGGTTGCGCTCCATGTCGGCCTGCGCATCGCCCGAGGGGGAACTGGTCTCCAACACGCCCCATCCGTGGAAGCCGATTTCGGCGATGGCGGCGAAGATGGCGGGGAAATCGAGATCCCCCTCGCCCAGGTAGTGCGGGTTGTCTTTGATGTGGAACTGGCAGATCCGCTCCCTGCCCAGCCAGCGGATCTCTTCCAGTACCGGATAGCCCTGCCCCGAGGAGTTGCCCACGTCGTAATAGATGCGCACGGCCGGCGAATCGATGCGGTCCAAGAGGTAGGCGTTGTCCCGCGCCGAAAGCAGGTTTTCGATCCCCAGAGCCACGCCTGCCTCCTCGGCCGCCGGGGCAATCTCTTTGAGGATGTCGGCCACTCGGTCCATCTCGGCCCGCCCCCGAATGGCCCCTGCGCCGAAGAAGGGGAGCAGCGCGACGCGGGCACCGAGGCGGCGCGTGATGGGAATCGCCTCCCGCACCCAGCGTGCCCCCAGGGGATCGGACTTCAGGTAATTCTGGTGGAGGATGTCCAGGCAGGTGGAGGCGATGGGCAGCTCGTGCTCTTGCGACGCATCCAGGAAGCGGTCTTGGAGCTCCGAGTCGCTGAGGGGGAGACCGTCCGGCCGGCGGCCGAGGTTGATCTCCAGTCCGTCAAAGCCCAGCCGCTTCGCCAGCCCGACCGCCTCGGGCCGGGGCGTGCTGTGCTCGAGGTAGTGGATCCCCAAGAGGTCCCAGTCGGTCACGCCGATCTTGAGGGACCAGCCGTCGTCCCGGTCCGCTCCGGCTGCCGAAAGCCTGCCAGCGGCCAGGAAGGCCGCGGCCGAACTGAAAAGGAATTGCCGTCGCTTCATGAGTCACTCTCTTTGTTCCTACGCCCCAACCCTCCGGGCAGCTTACTCTTCCGATTCCTAACCATTTTGCCACGCACTTGCGGACGAGTCCACGCGAAACCCACTCGGGGCACGCGCATTCTTCCTTTCCGGGACAGGCGGCCGAGACGGCCGCCGTGCGATCTGCAATAATGAAGGCTCCGCGTGCAAACACCCGCGCGTCCCCTCGGTATCCATCGCACTGAGTACCCATCGCACTGAAAAGCTCTCTGCCAGGAGGTGCCTCGTGACAATGACGACCGGACTGAGCCGCCGCCAGCTCTTGCGTGCCGCAGCCGGGGCCCTCGCGGCCCCCTACGTCTTCACCGCCGACGCCCAGGCGAGGAGCCTGCCGCGGTCGAAGAACGACCGCTTCGGCATCGGCACCATCGGCATGCGCTACCAGGGGACCGTGAACACCGACCACGCCCTCCCCTACGGCGACGTGGTGGCCATCTGCGACGTGGACCGCGAGATCGGCGAGAAGGCCGTGGAACACTACGGCGGCAAGGCGCAGCTCTACGAGGACTACCGCAAGCTGCTCGAGCGCGACGACGTGGACGTCGTCTTCGTCGGCACCCCCGACCACTGGCACACGCAGATGTACATCGACGCCTGCCTCGCCGGCAAGGACGTCTACGCCGAGAAGCCGCTGACGCTCACCGTCGCCGAGGGCAAGCTGCTCCTCCCCGTGGTCCGGAAGACGGAGCGGGTGATGCAGGTCTGCACGCGCCTGCGCAGCGATCACGTCCACCGGCTGGCCTGCGAGACGGTGGCCGCCGGCCGCCTGGGCAGGCTGCGGCGGGTGATCGTCGGCGTGGGCAAGAACCCCACCGGGGGACCGTTCGCGGTAGAAGACCCGCCGCCCCACCTGAACTGGGACCTCTGGCTCGGCCAGGCCCCCCTGGTCCCGTACACCAAGGAGCGATGCCACTTCACCTTTCGCTGGTGGTACGAATACGCCGGCGGCATCATGGCCGACATCGGCGCCCACCAACTCGACCTGGCGCAATGGGGCATGGGGATGCAGCACTCCGGTCCCGTCGAACTGGAGGGCACCGCCACCTTCCCCGACGTGCCCAACGGCTACAACGTGGCCACCTCGTTCGAGGTCCGCATGCGCTACGCCGACGGCGTGGAATTGATCACCGGCGACGGCGTCCCCAACGGTGTCCGTTACGAGGGTGAGTTGGGCTGGCTCCACGGCCGCCGCGGGAAGATCAACGGCGAGCCGTTCGACCTCCTCGAAGACGATCCCATCCCCCGCGAACGGTACCGGCTCTACGCGCACGACAACCTGAGCCGTCCCTTGCGGACGGGCAAGGAGGGCCAGCTCGACAACCACGTGGGCAATTTCTTCGACTGCGTGAAGACCCGCCACACACCCCTCTCCGACGTGGTCAGCCAGAACCGTGCGGCCAACGTCTGCCACATCGCCAACATTGCCCAGCGTCTGGGCCGCAAGCTCCGCTGGGATCCCGAGAAGGAAGTCTTCCTCGACGACGACGAGGCCAACGCCCTGCTCGGCCGCCCGCAGCGGAAGGGGTTCGAGATTCGCGTCTGACGGTCGCTGGCCCAGCACGCAGATGCTAGGCTGGAGGGGGCATCCGGTTCGGTGGCACGAACATGCGTACGACTGTGGGAGGCCTGCGATGCAAACGACACCTGGTTCCTTTCTGGCAGTGGCCGCCGCCCTGGCCTGCCTTCAGGCGGTACCGCCGGCCGAGGCGGACGAGATGGTATCCCGTATTGTGGCATTGACGGAATCGGTCACTCCCCAGGTGGTCGCCTGGCGGCGCGACATCCATGCCCATCCCGAGCTTTCCAACCGCGAGGAGCGGACCGCCCGCGTGGTGGCCGAAAGCCTGCGGGCCATGGGCATCGAGGAGATGCAAACGGGCGTGGCCCACCACGGCGTGGTGGCCCTGGTGCGCGGCGGCCGACCGGGACCGGTCGTGGCCCTGCGGGCCGACATGGACGCGTTGCCTATCCAGGAGGAGACGGGGCTGCCCTTCGCCTCGAAGCACGATGGGGTGATGCACGCCTGCGGGCACGACGCCCACACGGCGATGCTCCTGGGGGCCGCCCAGGTCCTCTTGGAGATCCGCGACGCGATCCCGGGGACGGTGAAGCTCATCTTCCAGCCGGCCGAAGAGGGGGTGCCGCCCGGGGAGGAGGGGGGCGCGCGGATGATGGTCGCCGAGGGCGTCCTCGAAGAGCCGGACGTCTCGGCGATCTTCGGCATGCACGTCAGCCCGGACCTCGAGACGGGGACGCTGGGCTACGGCTTCGGCGGCGTGCTGGCGGCGGTGGACCGCTTTCAGATCACCGTCGTGGGGCAGCAGTCGCACGGCGCCTATCCCTGGCAGGGTGTGGACCCCATCGTGACCGCCGCCCAGATCGTCACCGCCCTGCAGACGATCACCAGCCGCAAGGTCGACGCCCGCGAGCCGGTGGTCGTCTCCGTGGGGATCGTCCGCGGTGGCACGGCGTGGAACATCATCCCCGAGCGGGTCTTCCTCGAAGGGACGATCCGCACCCACGACGCCGAGGTCCGCCGCCGGGCCGCCGCCGAGTTCCATCGCCTCGTCGAGATGACGGCGGCCGCCCACGGTGCCAGCGTCGAGGTCGAGTTCAGCGACTACGGTCCGGCGGTGTGGAACGACCCCGAGCTGGGCCGCCGCAGCCTGCCGTCGCTGGCCCGGTCGGTCGGCGGGGAGAACCTCGTGGAGATGGCGCCCCGCATGGGCGGCGAGGACTTCGCCTACTATGCCCAGGAAGTGCCGGGATTCTTCATCTCCTTGGGCGTCCGCAACGAGGAGGTCGGCGCCGTCTACCCGTTGCACACGCCGAAGTTCACCATCGACGAAGAGGCCCTCCCTGTGGGCGTCCGCACCCTGGTGCTCATGGCCCTGGACTACCTGCAAGCTGCGGAGGAGGAGCGATGAACCGAAACAAAACCGCGGAGGAGGGGCGTAAGTCGGAACCAAACGCAGCTTGCTGCATCAACCGCCGCCAGGCGTGCCAGTGGGCGGCCGCTGTGGCCGCCGGCCTCTTCGGGGCCGGCCGTAGCGGGGCCGAGGGGCATGCCCTGGCGACCGCCCAGGCGGCAGAGCCGGCCGGCGAGCCCTTCCGCCTCAACTACCTGTTGGCCTCGAGCCTCTACGGCACGCTGCCGCTGGAGGAGGTGCTCGCCGAGGTCCACCGTGCGGGCGCCCGCCACATCGACATCTGGCCGCGGGTCCATGCCGACCACCGCGAGCAGATCGAGGCGATGGGGCACGGCCGCTTCGCCGAGTTGCTCGACCAGCACGAGGTCGAACTGGGGGCGGTCACCCGCTTCGATCTGGGGCCGCTGCGCCTCGGCGAGGAGATGGACTTCGCCGCCCGTTTCGGCTGCCGGCTGCTCATCTGCGGGAGTCTTCCCGGACGGGTGGAGGACGGCACGGAGCTCAAGCCCGCCGTGCAACGCTTCGCCGAGCAGCTCGCGCCCCATGCCGAGGCGGCCGCGGAGCGGGGGATCACCATCGGCATCGAGAACCACTCCGGGATGCTCGTCCGTTCGCCCGACGGCATCCGCCACTTCCTCGACGCGGCGCCGTGGCCCTCGGTCGGCATCGCCCTGGCCCCCTA
>SKOZ01000102.1 GCA_007119795.1 Planctomycetales bacterium
AAGGAGGTCTTCTTCGACGAGAAGGTCGGCTGCGCCTACTGCCACCCCGCCCCCCTCTATGCCGACTCCCGGCTGCACGACGTGGGGACGCAGACGCCTTACGACGACTCGCCCGAATACGTCACGCCCACGCTCGTCGAGGTCTGGCGGACGGCCCCCTACCTGCACGACGGCCGCTACCTGACCATCCGCGAGCTCATGGTCGAAGGCCGGCACGGCGAGACGCACGGCGACCTGGACAGCCTCACCGAGCAGCAGATGGACGACCTCATCGAGTTCGTCCTCTCGCTGTAGAGCCGCCGCAATCCGGCGGATCCTCCATGGCAAACGCAACCGGCGCGATCCGGGGTTCTGCTCCCCGGATCGCGCCGTGTTGTTTTTCGGAGTGGTTTCCTGCCCGCGCCGCCTCGCTCCTACGTGCCCGCCGGGGGAAACATCGTCTTTGGGGCCCGACGGCGGCGCTATTGAGGACGATGCCAGAGCGACTCCCAGTAGCGGCGGTCGAGCTCGTAGGGATCGAGGGGACCTTCGCGGGGATAATCGGGGGCGAGGACGCCGTAGCGGACCATCTCGCGGAGATACTCCTCGCGGGGACGGAAGCTGGGCATGTCGAAGCGGCCGATCCGTTCCAGGTGCTCCTTCCCCGCGGCGACCATCGCCAGGAGGACCTCGTAGTCCGGATCGTCGCGGTCGGCGAAGACCGCCGCCGGCTCACCGGCGGCGTTGCGGCAGAGGGCCCACCCTCCCGCCTCTTCGGCCAGCGGCGCCAGGAGCATGAGCGACTTCTCGGGACGGCTGAGGTTGAAGGCGATGTGCCGGCGGCCGCCGGTTGCCAGGGTGTGGGGAAGGTTCCGCCCCTCCTGGTGACAGTCGTTGCAGCGGCGCTGGAGGACCGAAACGGCAGCTTGCGTGGTGGGCCATTCGTGGTCCGTGTCGACCAGCTCGTTCTCGAAGTGATCGCCGATCGAGCCGCTGCGGAAGGCGGCGTACGTCCCCGCGTAGTTGGCGCCGCCCTCGATCCAGAGGCGGAGCATCTTGAAGTCGTGTTCGCTCGCCGTGACGCCGTGGTGGGAGCCATCGAGCATGGTGAGGATGCGGCTTGCCGAGGAGCCGATGCTCCGGGGCGGGTAGTTGCTCTCGGGAAGGTTGCGGCCGTCGGAGAAGAGCCCTCGCACGGTCATCGTCCAGTAGGAGTGAGAGAACATCGGTCCCCGATCGCCGCTGAGAATGACGCCCCCCTCGTAGGGGCCACCGCGGTCGGTTGCCTGGTAGCCGTGGCAATCGACGCAGAGGCGGTCGAGGATGGGCTGGATGTCGCGGGGGAAGTCGAAGACCTCCGGGGCGTCGTCGATGGGATCGATGTGGCTGGGCGGACGGCGGAGGGCCAGGAGATCGCCGGGGGGGATGGTGGTACCGGTCCGCTGCTCGTGGCAGCCGACGCAGCCGCTGACCTCGCCCGGCTGCACGGTGAGGAAGCTCTGCATCCGCTTCACGGCCATGTCATCCTCGTCCAGGGCCACGAAGAACAGCCCGCGGAGCGCCGGCAGCTCCATGTATGCCGAACCGTCCTCTTCCACCGGGACTTTTCCCATGATCCTTGCCAGGGAGAAGGAGCCACCCATCGTGATCGGATACATGCCGCCGGTGTAATGCAGCGGCACGGGAAGGGCCTCGAGCACCAGCAGCGACTTGATCTCGCCCGGCTCGATCCCCTCCATATTGCGCCCATGGTAGATGTCGGCGAGAATCAATTCCCCCGTCTCGCGCGAGAGATCGACCCGCGGGGCGATGACGTTCTCCCGCTCGCGGCGGATCAGTGGGCGGGGCTCGTGGGCCCACATGCCACCCTCGTGTTCGGCTTGGGAAAGGTGGTGAAGCGTCTCCACGCGGCCCGTACCGTCGATGAGCACCAGTTCGGGACCTCGCGCGGCAAGGAAGGCCTCTTCGCTGAAGGCCCATACGTCGCGGAAGTGCGGCTCACCGACGATTTGGCGTGCGGAGCCCATTTCGTCGGGCCCGCCGCGGGGATCGACCACCACCACCGCTCCGGCGTGCTCTTCGCGGCCGTGGCCCGGGGAAAAGATCGCCGCCACCTTGCGGCTATCGGGGATCGGCTTGGCGTCGATCATCACCGTCCCCGGGTGCTGGTTGCCGAAGTAGACCATCTGCCCCGTGCCGTCGGGATTCATCGTCCAGAGGTGGTGGTAGTGGACCTGGGAGCGGTCGATATACTCCCACCGCTGGTAAAGGATGCGGCCGTCGGGGAGGACCCAAGGGGTGTTGTCGTGCTCCTTATTGGCCGAGAGGGGGCGGATGTTCGAGCCGTCGCCGTCGCAGCGGTAGACGATCGCCACCTGGGTGAGCCAGCAGTTGACCCAGCGGTGGCAGCGGCTGGAGACGAAGGCGAGCCCGCCGTCGGGGAGGTAGGTGGGCTCGATGTCGTCGTAGGGGCCGTCCGTGAGCTGACGGAGGTTGCTCCCGTCGATATCGATCTCGTAGAGGTGGAAATGGTCCGTGCCGCAGGGGCGGTAGGAGAAGAGGATCTTCTCGGCGTCGTAGTGGACCACGGGATCGCGAACCGAGCCCTCCGGGGCATCGAGAAGCACGGTCACCTCGCCGGTGTCGAGGTTGAGCCGGCGCAGACTCCCGCCGTCGTAGTAGGGACGGCGGTCGACGCAGTCGGCGAAGTAGCCGAAGTTGGCGTACCAGTGGCCGTCGGAGCCGACCATGCGGACGGCGAAGACGATCTCTTCCACGTCTCGCATGGAGTTGGCTCGGAAGTGATCGCGAAGCGAGCCCTCTTCCCCGGCGGCCTCCCCTAAAAAGGCCGCCAACCCCCCGAGCAGCACCATCAAGGACCACCAGCACACCGCGCACACTTTCGCGTTCATGTCGTCAACCTCGCAGGGGAAGAAGCGAAATCTCCTTCGCGTACAGGGGTCGTTCGGCCGCAAAAGTCACGGCCATGACGCCTGCCAGGAAAGGCCGGTCCCACCGATTGTCGCAAGCCCTATGCCCGGAGTAAACCCCGCACCGCTCCGTGCTGCTCCAAGAACTGGACCCCGTGATCTCCCGAGTTGAAGGTTGTTCCGGGGGGCGGGTTTCGTCGGCGGGACTCGCCGGTGTCCGCACCACTCCCGTGCGGGTTTGCATACGTAAGCCGGTAGATCGCGGCTGCGAAGGCGGTTCGCAATGCGACGAAGCCCTGCCGCCCTGCCAATCGCACGAGGGCGATTACCCTCGTGGCGGAGGCAAGGCAGGGCGGCAGGCAAGAGCACCACCGAGAGGGAGGAGGGGCCGCCGGCGCGCAACTATGGCGTCTTCAGGGGGCGTCTTCAGGGCCTCCCGCCGTCCCCGCAAGAATGCGACCAGACCGTCCACGTCGTCCGTGCCCACGCGGATGGTCTGGCGGTCCGCACGAAACACCGCGCCGGAGAGCCCCAGACGGCATACGTCCAACCGCGCCTGGGCCAGGCGTGGGCGCCCAACCCGTCGAGCGGCGAAATGCGACCTGCCTCCACTTTTGTTGTCGGCGCCACACCCCTGGAACGTGGTCCGCAGAAGCAGGCAAGCGCCCGGGGAACCAGATATGCCCTTCCGGCTTTGGGCGCCTCGGTGCCTGCCACCATCAGCGCCCCCCGACAATCAGCCCCCGCCACATCCGGGGCAGCCGCCACCGGCCGAGTAGTTCGGGTTCTCAATCGTGAAGCCGCGACCGGAGGGACCGTCAGCGAAGTCGATCGCCGTTCCGGAGAGGTGGAGGGCATACTTCTTTCGAGTTACCACCCCCACGCCGTGGTTCTCGTAGCGGGCGTCTGTCTCGGGGTCGTATTCCGAATCGAATCTCAGGTCATACTGGAGCCCCGAGCAGCCGCCACCAGCCACGCCCATACGCAGAAGCGTCCCCTCTTCGAGCTTCTGCGACTCCATGATCCGCTTCACTTCCGTAGCCGCCGTCTCGGTCAGAGTCACTGACATTTTTTCTTGATCCCAGTCGTTGGTGTTACTGGTAGCTATTCCCGAATGCCATCGCGCGCCGCCCCACAGCCGCGATCGCGCGCGGGCGGCGTCCTGATTTGTTATCCTATTCTGCTGCCGCTTCGCGGCCAAGTCCCGCGGTGATCCATTATGCCGAGCTCGCCATACGCCGCAGACGTGCCGCCGCCTCGACGATGAGACAGAGAGTATAGTCTAGCTCTTCCGAGGTATTGAACCGCCCCAGCCCAAAGCGAACGCTGCTGCGGACCGTGTCGTCTGCCATCCCCAGCGCCCGCAGCACGTGGCTCGGGCCCGGCTGCGCGGACGTGCAGGCACTTCCGCTGCTCAGCGCCAGATCGGGGACGTTCATCAGCAGCGACTCGCCATCGACGTCGCCGAAGGCGAGGTTGAGGTTTCCCGGGAGGCGCCAGTCCTCTCGTTCCAGCACCGGTCCGTTGAGCGTTACCCCATCGAGCGCCGAAGTGATACCTGCGAAGAGGCGGTTGCGCAGCCCGCGCAAACGCTTCGCCTCTGCGGGCAGTTCCTCGAGGCACAGCTCGACGGCGCGGGCGAAACCGACGATCGCTGCGGCGTTGAGCGTTCCGCTCCGCAGCCCCCGCTCGTGCCCCCCGCCGTCGATGAGCGGCGCCAACCGCGCTCGCCGGTTACGGTGCCGCACGTAGAGGGCCCCGATCCCTTTGGGGCCGTAAACCTTGTGTGCCGAGAAGCTGGCCAGGTCCACGCCCAGGGCCCGGAAGTCGACGGCGGTCTTGCCCACCGCCTGCGTGGCGTCGCTGTGCAGCGGTAGGTCGCGCTCGTGGCAAATCCGGGCAATCTCCCCCACGGGGGCGATGGCGCCGACCTCGTTATTGGCCAGCATCACGGAGACGAGGATCGTGTCTTCGCGAAGGGCGTCGGCGACTGCTTGGGGGTCGACGAGGCCCGCGCGAGGATGGCCCTTGGGCGCTACCGGCAGGAGCGTCACCTCGAAACCCGCGGCGGCCAGCCTCTCGAGCGGCTCGAGCACGGAAGGGTGCTCGGTGACGACGCTCACCAGATGTCTTCCCCTGCGGGAGGGGTGTCCGGCGATTCCTTTGATCGCCAGGTTGTTGCTCTCGGTGGCGCCGCTGGTGAAAACGATCTCCTTGGCCGCAACCCCCACCGCGGCGGCAATCTTGGCCCGGGCCGTCTCGACGGCGTCGCGGGCGGCGCGACCCACCGCATGGGTAACGCTTGCCGGGTTGCCATAAGAATCGGTGAAGAACGGTAGCATCGCCTCCACGACCCGCGGATCGACGCGGGTGGTGGCATGGTTGTCCAGGTAGATCGGCGTACGGGGCATCGACAGGACAGAGGTTCGTGGGCGTCGACTGTTCCGGGTGCGTCGTACGTGGGAGGACCGTGGCTGCCCACCAGGCAGTCAGCCGGCCGGCGTGCCGGCGGTGAGGGCGGCGAAGGCGCTTCCCATACAGTAACATTATTGGCCCGCACCCGGCAGCCGCCCACCCGTTCACGGGGGACTGTCCCAATTTTCGCGGCCATCGAAGGGATTCCTCCTGGATAACGCTATTCGGCCGCGAAAATGGGACTGTCGCCTTCGGCCGGCCGAGATAGGTCGAGGGGGCCGCACCCGGCATTCCCGCCCGCCTGCGGAGGTGTTCCGGGGCTCGGCAAAAACGAATGGTGGCCGCCAGGATTTCAAGCGGCTGCCCAAAGGGGTAGACTTGACTGCTCGCCGCCCCTCGCCTGGCGTTGCTGGGGGGCGCTGCCATCTCGCCTCCAGCTCCGTCCATGAGCGACGCGCAACAGCGACTCTTCGAAACCGACCCCGATCCCTGGGACCTCGACGCGCGCGAGCAATGGATCGCCTCGGTCGTCTTCCCCGAGGGGCCGGTCGGGCCCTTCGACTATCTCGTGCCGGAAAACCTCCTCGACCAGGCGCAGGCTGGCCGCCGGGTTCGCGCCCCATTGGGCAAAGCGAACCGGCTGACGACCGGCTACTGCGTCGCCCTGGCCAGCCGGATCGCCGACCGCCCGCTGAAGCCACTGGCCGAGGTCGTCGATGCGCGGCGCCTGCTCTCGGCGACCATGCTGCGGCTGACGGCTTGGATCGCCGAGCACTACCTGTGCCCGTGGGGACTCGTCCTCCATGCCGTCGTGCCCGCCGGAGTACGTCTCCAGGCAGGAACGCGGCTGGTGACGCTGGTGCGTCCCGTCGAGGATCTCCCCGAGCGGCTCGAGGGACGGACGCTCGCGCCAAAGCAGAAGGCCGTGATCGAGGCCCTGTTGGCCGCGGGCAGGCCGCTTCCAGCGGCCGAGTTGGCGGCGCGTGCCGGATGCGGGCTGGGGCCCGTCAACACGCTGCGGCGGCGGGGACTGCTCCGAGCCGAGACGCGGCGAGCCGATACGGCGTCGCTCAAAGAGGCTCCCCAGCCCCCCCGCCAGGAGCACCTCGTTCTCAACCCCGATCAGCAAAGGGCCCTCGAGGCGATCCTCGCCGCCGTCCGGGCGGGCAAACCGGAGACGATCCTCGTCCACGGGGTCACGGGAAGCGGCAAGACCGAGGTCTACATCCAGGCCATCGCCGACGTCGTCCGCCGCGGCCGGCAGGGCATCGTGCTCGTGCCCGAGATCAGCCTCACACCGCAGACCGTGGAGCGCTTCCGGGCCCGCTTCGACCGCGTGGCCGTCCTCCACAGCCACTTGAGCGACGTGGAACGCCACCAGCACTGGCAGCGGATCGCAGATGGCGGCGTGCAGGTCGTGGTGGGGGCCCGCAGCGCCATCTTCTCACCCACGCCGAACGCGGGTCTGATCGTCCTCGACGAAGAGCACGAGGCGTCGTTCAAGCAGGACTCCGCCCCCCGATACCACGCTCGCGAGGTCGCGCTGGCCCGCAGCCGTGAGGATCGCATCCCCCTGGTGCTCGGGTCGGCCACACCGGCCCTGGAAAGCTGGCACCGGGCGTGTTGCGGTGCGTACCGGCTGGTCGAGATGCCCCGGCGGGTCTTCGACCGCCCCCTGCCGGCTGTGGGGACCCTCGACCTCAGGCAGGACGCCGTGGTCCGGCACTCGCGGGGGGCGGTCAGCCGTCAGCTCCACGTGGCCATCGAGGGGGCGCTCCGGGATGGAGGCCAGGTCATCCTGCTGCTCAACCGGCGGGGCTTTTCGACGCACATCCAATGCCCCGCCTGCGGCCACGCCGTCAAGTGCCCGGAATGCGAGATCGCCTTGACCCACCACCGCACCGAGGAGATCGTCCTCTGCCATTATTGCGACTACCGCCTCCCGGCACCGGCCGCGTGCCCGGCGTGCGGCTTCGCGGGCATCCGTTACAGCGGGGTGGGGACACAGCGTCTCGAAGCCGAGATCCGCGCGCGGTTCCCCGGGGTTGCCTGCCTGCGGATGGATACCGACTCGATGCGCAGCCGCGGCGCCCACGAGAAGGCGTTGGCCGCCTTCCGTTCCGGCACAGCCCGCATCCTGCTCGGGACCCAGATGATCGCCAAAGGGCTCGATTTCCCCGGCGTCACGCTCGTGGGGGTCATCAATGCCGACATGGCCCTGCACCTCCCCGACTTCCGCGCCGCCGAGCGGACCTTCCAGCTCGTGACCCAGGTCGCCGGGAGGACCGGCCGGGGCGAAAAGGGCGGCCGCGTCCTCGTGCAGACCTTCAATCCCGACCATGCGGCGATCCTCGCCGCGGTCCACCACGATTACGCCGCCTTTGCCGCCAGCGAACTGCCCCTGCGGCAAATCCTTTCCTATCCACCCTTTGGAGTTATGATTCGCCTGGTCGTGCGCGGCCCGAAAGAGCAGTTCGTGACCCTCTTCGCCCAGACGCTGGGCCAGCGGCTCGGTGAATCGCTCGAACGGCATGCTCCCGGCGCCCGCCTTCTCGGTCCCGCACCGGCCCCCTTCGCCAAGCTCCGCGGCCACTTCCGCATCCAGATCCAGCTTCAAGGCCCCGATGGCGACGCCCTCCGCGCCGCCGTCCGCGAAGCCACCGCCGGGCTCGAACCGCCCGAGGAGGTTCAGTGGATCGTCGACGTCGATCCCCTGGACATGCTCTGACCATCTGCCGGTGGATTCAATCCGCCACCCCCTCACAGGACCTGTCCGACGCGGTGCAGGATCTGGTGGTTTTTCGACCACCGATTCCAAATATCCTCTTCGGGCGAACGAATTACGGGTGCCCGAAGCGGAGTGACCACCCCAAGCGGTGGGGGAACCATGGCCTATCCGCAGGCGCGGTGTCCCCGGCGGGTGAATCACTGCTTCTTCCCGGGCTTGTGCGTACTTCCGCGGTGTTTTTTCACGAGGAGGAACAAAAGGTGATGAAAAGGTCTCTTCTGGTCGTGCTGGCGGCCCTAGCGGTCCTCTGCGGAACCTTGGTACCGCATACCGCGTGGGCGGCCCAGCCGATGCAGCCGGTGGCCGTGGCCTCGCTGGCCGGCTACGATCGGCTCTACGCCAACATCGACAAGGTCGGCCGCCTGGCCGACAACCCCTTTTTGGCCCAAGGCCTCGAAGCGATGCTCAAGCTCGTCACCCGCGGCCGCGGTCTGGACGGCGTAGACAGGGCGCGCCCCTGGGGAGTCGTAATCCTCTCCGACGGCGAGCAGACGGCTGGCCTGGCTTTCATACCCCTTACCGATCTCGATGCGCTTTACGAGGTCGCCGAACCGATTCTGGGACCGGCTGAAGTGGTCGAGGCGGGGGTGTGGCGGATGACCGGCGCTCCGGAGCCCCTTTTTGTCGCGGAGAAGGGGGATTGGCTCTTTCTCAGTGACCGTGCCGAGCGGTTGGCCCACGCCCCGGCGGAACCGGGAGCCCTGGTCGGCGATCTGGCGGAGCGCTTCGACCTGGCGGTGCAGGTCCTCGTCGGCCAGATCCCCGCTGCCGAGCGCCAGCGTGCCCTGGAGCGGCTCCGCCGCGACGCCGAGCGGGAGCTCCGCCGCCGCGATGACGAGTCGGAGCTGGAGCATGCCCTGCGGCGCCGCGTGGTCCGCGGCCTGGTCGATGCCGCCGAGCACGCAGCGCACGAACT
This sequence comes from Planctomycetales bacterium, assembly GCA_007119795.1. The sequence goes on from SKOZ01000102.1 coordinate 9,029, forward strand.
CGATCGCATCGTCGCCGGCTGGGTCCTCGATACGGAGACGGGCCGCACCCACATGGACGTGGAGGTCACGGCCCTCGAGGGGACCGCCACCGCACGGGAACTGGGCCGCTTGGCAGGCCTGACGACGCGGCGGGCCGGATTCGGGCTCGAAGACGCCGCCGTGACCGGATCCGTGGTGGGGCGCCTCACCGACCCCGACATCCGCACGCTGACACTGCTCGTCGATGCCGCCATGGAAAGGGCTCACGAGGAGATCGCCCGCCAGCCCCGTTCGGAAGAAGAGAAGCAGGTGGCCGGCGAACTGCTCGACCAGCTCGCGGGGATCGTCCGCAGCACCATCGAGATGGCCCGCATCGACACGGCCGTGACGCTCCTCCTCGACCCCGACGCCACCACGCTCCTGGCGGCCAAGACCGTGGCCGACGGACACGCCGTCGAGTCGCTTGCCGGCCGGATCGCCGAGATTGTGGTGCGCGAACACCCCGTGGTTGAGGACTGGATTACCGAGGAGGCCGGCGCCATCGGATCGATCCGCTTCCACACGATTGCCATTCCGATTCCCTACGAGATCGAGAATCGCCGCGAGGTGGTGCGGATGTTCGGCGAGCAGCTGGTGCTGGTGCTGGGCGTCGACGAAGAAGACGTCTACCTGGGTGCGGGCCGCGACGCCCTGGCCCGCCTGATCGAGGCCGTGGCCGCCTCCGAGGCGGAGTCGGAAACGGCAGCGGTTCCCGTGGAGATCTCCTTGGCTCTGAGGCCCCTCTTCGGTTTCCTGGCCGAGATGGGCGAAGAGGAGGACCGCCCTCAGGCGGCCCGCCTCGCCGCTGCCCTCGAGGTTGCCGGCGACCAGGACCACGTCCACCTCGTGGTCAGCTCGATCGACCACGGGCTCCGCGTGCGGGTCGAGGTGGAGGAGGGGCTTGTCCGGGCGCTCGGCAGAGCGGTTGGCCGCGGGCTGTAGCTGCTGGGGCCGGACGGGCGAAGCGGCCGGGAACGCGGCACGGGCAGGTGATCTGCCCGTGCCGCCCGCGTTATGCCGGCCGAGTGCAGCAGGCGGCAACGGCACCGGGCTGGCTGGCGAATGGCCCCCCCGAGCGAACCTGGGGAAAAAGGATTGTCCAGGGCCGGTCCCTGGGCGTCGCCCTAGCGGTAAGGTAGACTTCGGGTATCGATTGTGGCCTCCGGGCCACAGCCTGCCGGGGGATCGGACACAGGAGCGGCAGCTGCCTCCCTCGGGAGCTGCCCCGGTGTCCTCAGGCAGCATCGGAAGACAACGTGCCACGAAATTGGTTCTGGGAGAGAATGATGCGACGATTCCTGATCACGGCGCTGGCCGTGGCGCTGCTCGCCGGCGGGTGGCGCGGCACACCGGCCGAAGCGCAGCCGCAAACCGCGGCGGTGGTGACGCTCGCCCCTTACGAGACGCTGGCGGACGCCTTGGGGACGATCGGCGGGCTGGTGAACCAGCCCGAACTGCCGCAGACCCTCGAGCTGGCGATTACCGGGGCAACGGCCGGGCACGGCCTGGCGGGCATCGACCGGCAACGCCCCCTCGGCGCCCTGGTCCTGGCCGAGGCCGACGACTTCCACGTGGTGGTCTATCTGCCCGTCGACGACATGGCGGCCTTGACGGAGATGCTCGAGGCGGCCAGCGGTGGAGCTCTGGAGGCCACGGCCGACGGCGAGTACGAGCTGGAGGCGGACGGTACGACGCTCTTCATCCGCGAGGAGAACGGCTGGGCTGCCATCAGCGACCACCGCGAGGCCCTGGACGCCGCCCCCCTCGATCCCGCGGCGGAGTTCGGCCAACTCCCCGTACGGTACCTCGTCGCCGCCCGCGGCCTCGTGGCCAACATCCCCGAGGAAATCCGCGCCCAGGCCATGGGCATGCTCCAGATGGGCATGGCGGCCGGGATGCAGCCAGCTCCCGGTGAGACACCGGAGCAGTTCGAGTTGCGGCGGCAGATGACCGAACAGAACGTGGCGCAGTGGGAGACGCTGATCGACGAGACGGAGGCGGTGATGGTCGGGCTGGCCTTCGACGACGCCGTGAACAGCGTGAAGCTCGACATGGAGCTCTTCGCCCGCCCGGGCACCTCGTTGGCCGAGCAGTACGCGGCGATGGAGGGGCTGACTACCCGTTTTGCCGCCTTCGAGAACGAAGAGGCCCTCGTCGCGATGCTCGCCACCCAGGTGATGACCGAGAACGACCAGGAAGCCGCCAAGGCCTGGATCGCCGCCCTCGAAGGGCAGATCGTCGAGGAGCTCGGCCAGGAGCTCACTGAAGAGCAGACAGAGCGCGCCGAGCAGATCCTGGCCACCATTGTGGAGGTCATCGATGCCTCCATCGAGTCGGGGCAAAGCGACGTGGGCGGCTCGCTCCTCTTCGAGAACGGGCGGTTGGTCCTGGTCGCCGGCGGGTTCGTGGCCGACGGCGCGAAGCTCGAGGGCGCCGTCAAGGACCTCGTCGACCTGGCCGTCGAAGACATGCCCGAACTCGACGCCCTGGTCGAACTCGACGCCGAGACCCACGAAGGCGTCAGCCTGCATCGCTTCCAGATCCCCCTCGACAGCCCCGATCTGGCCGAGCTGGGGGAACTGCTGGGCGATCCCGTAACGGTCGTCGTGGGCTTTGGCGCCGAGGCCGCCTATCTGGCCGTCGGCGAGGGCGCCCAAGCCCGGCTGGAAACGGCCATCTCCGCCGTACAGCCCGCGGCGGCGGACGTTCCCGTGCGGATGACGATCTCCACCGGCGGTCTTCTCCAGGTGTTCGTGCAGACGGCGGAAGAGCCCTTCATGAAAATGATGCTGCAAGGCATCCAGCAGTCGCTGGCCGAGCACCCGGGCCGCGACCGCATCATGATGACGCAGGAGGCCATCCCCGACGGCGTGCGGACCACGGTGACGGTCGAGCAAGGGGTGGTCCAATTGATCGCCGGGCTCGTCGAGGTGTTCGGCGCCATGTTCGGGGGCTTCGGCGACCCGGCCGGTCCCCCGCCGGGCGGCTTCGGCCCCGGCTTCTGAGGCGGCCCCGCGGACACCACGGGACGCCGGCAGCATTCATGGGGGACTATCCCAATTTTCGCGGCCGCAGTGGTCCGTTTGGAGTTTAGGCATCTCCAGATCGGCGCAACCACTGCCACGCCGCGAACCCTGGCCAACCCTGTCGCTTCACCAGCAGAAGCACCGCGCAATCGGGAAAAATCGGGGAAGAGGAGAAGGAGGGGGCGCGCCTTTCCCTTCCTATTTGCTCCTCGGTGTCCTCCGTTCCCTCCTGTTCAAACAAGAACCACCTCCCATCGAGGGCTCTTTTCTGAACAGGAGGGCGCCGAGGGGGAGAGAGAGGGAGCCGGGGAATTCGAGCAGCTCCCTCCACATCGGCAAGGCGCTTTTCTCCCCCACTCGCTTCGTTCCCTCCTCCCCTCTTGTTCCAGAAAGGT
>SKOZ01000036.1 GCA_007119795.1 Planctomycetales bacterium
GTGCCGTTCGGCGATTTCCACGAGCACCGCCGGCCGCTCCTGCCCGCGGAGCGTGCGGCGGAGCCGCTCCAGGCGGTCCTCTCTCGATACCGGCTCGGCCGTCAAGCGGTGGCCCTGGCCGGTGATGGTCTCCGCCACCTCGCCGCCCAGATCGGCGACCAGCCGCCCCAGGTCGTCGCCTGCCTTGCCCTTCACCGAGGCCCCCAGGACGCGGCTGGTCTCCGTGCCGATGATCTTGGCGACCAGGTAGAGGTGACCGTCGATCTGGATGACCGATCCGGCGAGGAGGATCTTCGCCCCGGTGAGCTGCCCCACCTGGACCGCTTCAGCCGGCCGCACCACGCCGGAGAGGCTCAGCCCCTGCTCCTCGAGGATCGCGTCGAGCTCGGCCCGCTCGACGAGAACCATCTCCGGCCGGACCACCAGTTCCGCCAGCAACAGGTCGCTCACCGTTCGTCCCATGCCCCGGGCTCCCTCGCCGCGTTCGTCGAAGGGGAGGATCGCCGTGGGGTAGACTGCTTCCGGATCGGCTTCCGCGGCCCGCAACGGCGATACCAGCCCCACGGCAAGCACCGCCAACGAGACCAGCAACACTCGATGGTGCGACATGGATTACGCCTCCTCGCTCTATCGTTCCGCCGACGCGCCGGCCGAAGGGGCCGGGTCGGCATGGGGTACGGTCAACCGCTCGAAAAGCCGCACGAGAAGAAAACGGGGCGTGGGGCTCTCCTCCCACCGCGCGATCAGCGGCAGGCCACAGACGATGAGCCCCGCGCCGGGCGGGGGATAGTGGACTTCGAACCAGGGCCACCCCCCTGCGTCAGCCGCGATCTCGACCACGACCTCGCCGTGACGACTGCCCACCGCCATCGCGGCCACCGCCCGGTCCGGCCCCGCCCCGCCCTCGCCATCGAGCCGCCGGTCGATCTCGGCGATCGCTCCGAGATCGCGAAAGGCGAGCGCCCCGGGAAGCACCGCGGCGGTGCCCCCCGCACCCGGCAAGGCAAAATGGCCCGCAGCCGGCGCCAGCCAGAGGACCGGTGTTCCCCGCTCCGCGGCTGCGAAGGCCGCCGCCGCGAGGCCGGGATGTTCCTCGATCGCCAGCCCCTCGCCGATCACCACCAGCCGGCTGCCGGCACCGATCGCTTGCGGGCGGTGGACGCGGCGATAGGGAATTCCTGCGGCGTCGAAGACCGCCGCCGTCTCCCCCCGCGGGTCGAAGAGACCCACCTCCAGCTTCTCCAGCCACTGCGTGCGGCCGGCGAAGGCGTCGCGGGGAAAGATCCACAGCGACCGGCGGTGGGAAATCGCTTCGCCACCCACACCGCCGCCGAAGGCGGAGACGGTGAGCTCGGCCTCGAGGACCACGCCCTCGCGTACGGGGGGAACCTGGAGTGGGATGGAGACGTCCACAGCCCCCCCGGGCTTGATGGTGAAGGCCGCCTCACCACGCGCGAGCGTTCGCCGATGGGCGATCAGCGACCAGCCCAACGATCCCGAGAGCCCGCTCGGACCCTCGATGCCGTAGCGTCGGACGACCTCGATGCCTCCGAAGACGCCGGAATCGGCGTCCAGCGGGCGGACCGTCACCGCCTCGGCCCCGACGAGAGGGGCCGACCCGGCGACCAACAGGCCCAGGACGACGGCGCTCAGGCTCGGACATGCTGGAGTAGTCGCCATGGCGAACGTTCCCTATTCCATGCTCACCCGGTCGCCTCGCCCAGCAGGCTGACGACCTGGTAGACCCGGTATTCCTCTCCATTGACGCGCCGCGAGGCGACCACGGCCGGCACCCCCGGGGCGAAAAGACCGCTCGAGGTGGCGCGAAGGTCGGCCCGCTCCGTGATCAGGAAGTCGGTATCCAGGGCCACCGTCCCGTCGGGCAGCACGTAGGCCCAGAGGAACAGGGCGTCGCCCTCTTCGGGCATGTGGACCGCCTCTTCACTCCGCGCGATCACCTCGATCGAGCGGATGGGCACCCAGTCTGTCTCGGGGCCCTCGCTGCGGGCGACGACGAGGCGGACGGCCACGGCGGGAGACCGGTCCCGTTCGTCCGGCGACTCCTCGGCGAGACCCAACTGCACCCGCCCCCCTTCCTCCGCCAGCCATGTGAGCCGCCCCTCGAAGAGCCGATCGGTCTCCGCCAGCAGCCGGCGTTTGGCTGCCAGCTCCTCGGCGGAGTGCTCGATGCCCGGCAGCCCATCGTCCGGCACCGGCTTTTCAGCCACGTCCCGGCTCTCCCGAAGGAAGAGGATCCAGCAGACGGCCACCGCCACAGCGACCGTTGCCGCCGCGCCCCAGACGATCGGCCGCCGGAGTCTCGTGGACCGGCCGGTGTGGTCTGGAGAGGGCGACTTTTCGGACGAAGCCAGGCCCGGTGCCGCGGTCCTCTCGGCCGCAACCGCCGCGGCGATCCGCGCTTCGAGGGCTGCCACTCGATCCGCGGGGGCCGCCTGACGCTGCGACCAGCCGCGGACCAGGGCATCCAGTTTTCGCGCATCGGACGTGCTCATGAGGAGAGGTACCTCCGCAGACGCCTTTTCAGAAGCCGGCGGGCCTTATGGAGCCGCCAGTACACGGTAGCTTGGGAGCAGCCTTCCATGGCGGCCACTTCGGGAATGCTCGCCTGGTGGATGGTGGTCAAAACGATCACGGCACGGAGCTTGGGGGAGAGCGAAGCCAGGGCCGACGTGATCTGGGCGTCCAATTCGGCCTGAAGCACGGCCTGTGCGGCTCCATACTTCGTGCCGGCCGCCTCAGGCGGATCGGGCATGTATTCCAATGGACTCCCGCGCTGCCGCCGCAGGAAGGTGTAGGTGGCGTTGATCGCCAGACGGTAGAGCCACGTGGAGAATTGGGCCTCTTCGCGATACGAATCCAGTCGGCGGAAGGCCTGCAGGAAGACCTCCTGGGTGACGTCGTCGGCCGCAGCATGGTCGAGCACCATGGCGAAGACCACCGCCCGGATGGGGCGCAAGTGTCGTGCCAGGAGCTGATTGAGAGCCTTTCGATCGCCCGACTGGCGAAAAGCAGCCAAGAGGGCTTCATCGGCCGGCGGCTGAGGCATGTCGAGTGTCGGGGGGTTCACCAGAGGGCACTTTCCCTTTCGTGAGCCGTCTCGGCTGGGCTCCTACTCCATTGGACGCGCCCCGAGAGGGTTTTCTTGGCCAGAATTCTACGAAACGGCTCCAGAGAGCCCAAGGGTCCACCCATCATGGGGCCGGCGCGGCGGTCCGCGCAAGGCCGGTCCCAAGCAGTATTCTAGCCATTGGGCGGCTCAGTGCCGCGAGGAGACGAACCGCCATTGCGGAGCGGGAGGGACCGACGATAATGGAGGCCATCGCCCCGGAGGCCAACGGGGACTACCTCCGACAGCCCAGCCCCTTCCGCATCCAAGATGCCGCCCTATGACCACCGCGCGCCCCTTGCCCCCGGACATCGAGATCGCCCGCGCCGCAGCGATCCGCCCCATCGAGGCCGTCGCCGAGAAGCTGGGCATTGCGGATGACGCCCTGGAACACTACGGCCGCTACAAGGCCAAAGTGGACCTCGACTTCTACCACAGCCTCGACGACGCCCCGCCGGGCAAGCTCCTCCTAGTCACGGCCATCACCCCCACCCCCGCCGGCGAGGGAAAGACGACTACCAGCATCGGCCTTACCGACGCCCTGGCCCGGATCGGCAAGCGCGCGGCGGTCTGCCTGCGGGAGCCGTCGATGGGCCCCTGCTTCGGCATGAAAGGGGGGGCGGCGGGCGGCGGCTATTCCCAGGTGATCCCCATGGAGGACATCAACCTCCACTTCACCGGCGACCTGCACGCCATCGGCCTGGCCCACAACCTGCTGGCGGCCGTGCTGGACAACCATGTCCACCACAGCAACGCCTTGGCCGTCGACCCCAGGCGAGTGCAATGGAACCGCGTGGTGGACATGAATGACCGCGCCCTGCGGAACATCATCGTAGGGCTGGGGGGCACGAACAACGCCGTGCCCCGCGAGGGGAGCTTCGACATCACCGTGGCCTCCGAGGTGATGGCCTGCTTCTGCCTCTGCGAGTCGCTCGGCCAGCTCAAGGAGGCCCTGGGGCGGATCATCGTCGGCTACACCCGCGACCGCCGCCCCGTAACCGCCTCGGACCTGAAAGCCCACGGCGCCATGGCCGTGTTGCTCAAGGACGCCGTCAAGCCCAACCTCGTACAGACGCTGGAGGGGAACCCGGCCTTCATCCACGGGGGCCCCTTCGCCAACATCGCCCACGGCTGCAACAGCGTGCTGGCCACCAAGCTCGCCTCGCGGTTGGCCGAGTATACGGTGACCGAGGCCGGCTTCGGCGCCGACCTGGGGGCGGAGAAGTTCATGAACATCAAGTGCCGCAAGTCGGGCATCCGCCCGGACGCCGTGGTGCTGGTGGCCACCGTGCGGGCCCTCAAGCTCCACGGCGGCGTACCGCTCAAGGACCTGGCCCGCCCCAACCTCGAGGCCCTCGACAAGGGCGTCGAGAACCTCAAGAAGCACATCGAGAACATCCACCGCTTCGGCCTGCCGGTCGTGGTGGCCATCAACTCCTTTGCCCATGACACCGAAGAAGAAATCTCCTTCATCCGCGACAAGTGCGCCTATCTGAGCGTGAAGATCGTCAAGGCCGATCACTGGGCCCGCGGCGGCGCCGGCGCCGAGGAGTTGGCCCGGGCCGTGGTCGAGGTCGTCGAGACGACGAAGACCGATTTCTCGCTCCTCTATCCCGATACCTGTACGCTCTGGCAGAAGGTGGGCATCATCTGCCGCGAGATCTACGGGGCCACCGACGTGCTGGCCGACAAGCGGCTCCGCGAGCGCTTCCAGCACCTGCAGGAGAGCGGCTTCGGCGATCTGCCCATCTGCATGGCCAAGACACAGTACTCCCTCTCCACCGACCCCGGCCTCTACGGCTGCCCCAAACGGTTCGACGTTCCCCTCCGCGACGTGCGCCTGGCCGCCGGTGCGGGCTTTCTCATCGTCCTCTGCGGGGATATCATGACCATGCCCGGACTGCCCAAGGTTCCCGCCGCCGAGACCATCGACATCGACGAGCAGGGACGGGTGGTGGGGCTCTTCTGAGCGGCTGGGAAAGCTCCGCCCAGGGAAGCGGTCCGAACCATGCGTATCGTCTACCTCGCCGCCGGCGCCGGTGGCATGTACTGCGGGATGTGCCTCTCGAGCAACGCCCTCGTCGCGGCGATGCGGCGGCTCGGGGCCGATGCCATGCTGCTGCCGGCCTACACGCCCCTGCGGACCGACGAGGACGACGTCAGCCTTCCCCAGATGGCCTTCGGCGGGCTGAACGTCTTCCTGCAGGAGAAGTCGGCGCTCTTCCGACATACGCCCCGGCTCCTGGACTGGCTCCTCGACCGACCGGGCCTGCTCCGGCTCGTCGGCCGCCTCAGCACCAGCACCCGCCCGCAGGATCTGGGACCGCTGACCGTCTCCATGCTCCGGGGCGAGCAGGGGCGGCAGCGGAAGGAGCTGGTCAAGCTCGTAGAACTCCTCGAGGAGCTCCGCCCCGACGTGATCCACCTCTCCACGGTCCTTCTCGCCGGAGCGGCCGGCGAGCTCGTCCGCCGGCTGGGCGTACCCGTAGTCGCCACCCTGGCGGGCGAGGAACTCTTCGTCGACCGGCTCCCTTCACCGCACCGCGAGGCCGCCCGCGCGGAACTCCGCCGCCATGCCGCCGAGCTCACGGCGATGGTGGCCATGAACCGCTTCACTGCCGACTTCATGGCCGACTATCTTAACGTCGCTCGAGAACGGATCGAGGTGATTCCCGCCGGCATCCAGTTCGAGGGTTTCCCCCACGACGCCACGATCCCGGCTGCCGGCAGCCGGGGCACGCCCTTCACCCTCGGCTACTTCGCCCGCATCGCGCCCGAAAAGGGGCTGCACGTTGCAGCCGAGGCTCTCAAGCATCTCGCCGCCGAGGCGACTCTCCCGCCCGTCCGTCTCCGGGCCGGCGGTTACCTCGGCAGGGCCGAAGGGCCCTACTTGGAGGCGATCACCGGAGAACTGGCGGGGTTGACCGACCGCTTCGAGTACGCGGGCGAGGTCGATCGGCCCGGCAAGATCGCCCTGCTCGCCTCCTTCGACGTGATGGCCCTTCCCACCACCCACCCGGAAAGCAAAGGGCTTCCGGTGTTGGAGGCCTGGGCCGCCGGCACCCCCGTCATCGTCCCCGCAACGGGGACCTTCCCGGAGATGATCGATTCGTGCGGCGGCGGGCTCCTCGTTCCCCCCGATGATCCCGTGGCTCTGGCTGCTGCAGTCCGTCGTCTCGTTGCCGACCGGCGGCTTGCCGCCGAGCTGGGCCGCCAGGGCCGTGCGGCCCTCGAACGGCACCACGGCGTCGAGCTGGCCGCCGAGCGCACGGTGGCCCTCTACGAGCGGCTGCGGTGAGGAAATCCGTCAGGCACGGTCCAAGGCGGCGATGGCGGCGAAGTCGTCTTCGAGCGAGCGGTAAAGCTGCTGGTAGACGGGCATGGCGCGGTCGTAATAGGCCTTGGCCTTCCGCTCCGGCTTGGTCTGGCTGACCACGCGGATCGTCGCTTTGCAGGCCTCGCGAACGCCCTTGAAGTAGCCCGCCCCCACGGCCGCCAGCAGCGCCACACCGTAGGCGGGGCCCTCCTCGGTATTGATGGTCACCACGGGATGGCCGAAGGCGTCGGCCTGGATCTGCCGCCAAAAGGGGCTCCGCGCGCCGCCGCCGGAGGCACGGATCTGCTTGACGGGCACGTCGAGGGCCTCGAAGATCTCCATGCTGTCGCGGAGCGAGTAGACCACCCCCTCCATCACCGACCGCAGCAGGTGCCCGCGGCCGTGGGCCAGCGTCAATCCCACGAAGCATCCCCGCGCGTGCGGATCGGCATGGGGGGTCCGCTCGCCGGAGAGGTAGGGGAGGAAGAAGAGCCCTTCGCTGCCGGCCGGCACGGCCTGGGCCTCTTCGGTAAGGATATCGTAGATCTCGCGCTTGGCCTTCTTGGCCAGGGCCACTTCGGCCTGGCACAGGGTATTGCGGAACCACTGCAGCGAGCCGCCCGCCGAAAGGGTCACCCCCATCATGTGCCAGGCGCCGCGGACGGCATGGCAGAAGGTGTGTACGCGGCCCGCCGGGTCGATCTTCACCTCGTCGCTGTGCACGAAGACCACGCCCGAGGTGCCGATCGACGTGGAGAGCACGCCCCGCTCGACGATGCCGTTGCCCACCGCCCCCGCCGCGCAGTCGCCGGCCCCGCCGACGACCACGCAGTCCGTCGAGAGCCCCAGCAGCTTGGCCGCCTCGGCGGTGAGCTTGCCGGTGACCTCTTCCGACTCGTAGCAGGTGGCCAGCAGCGATTCGTCGAGTTCCAGCTTGGCGAGCAGCTCCCGCGACCAGCTCCGCCGCGCCACGTCGAGAAGGAGCATGCCGCTGGCGTCACTGACCTCGGTGGCGTATTCCCCCGTCAGGCGGCGGCGTATCTCGTCCTTGGGCAGGAGGACCTTGCGGGTCTTCTCGAAGTGCTTCGGCTCATGGTTCCGCAGCCAGAGGACCTTGGGGGCCGTGAAGCCGGTCAGTGCGGGATTGGCCACCAGCTCGATGAGCTTCTCCCGGCCGCCGACACGCTCCTCCATCTCGGCGCACTCGGCCGCCGTCCGCTGGTCGTTCCAGAGGATGGCCCGGCGGACCACCTGGTCCTTCTTGTCGAGAAACACCGAGCCGTGCATCTGGCCGGAGAGGCCGACGGCCTTGACGTCCGCGGCCTTGAGCTTGGCGGCGCGCATTACGCGGCGGACCGCCTTGATGGTCGCCTGCCACCAATCCTCCGGGTCCTGCTCGCTCCATAGGGGCTTGGGAACATGGCAGGGATAGGTCTCCATGGCGTCGGCCAGGAGATTCCCTTCGGGATCGATCGCCAGGGCCTTCGTCCCCGAGGTGCCGATGTCGATGCCGATCAGTGCGCTCATCGCCTTCCCTCCTCCTGGTTTCGTTCGTTCGATCACACCCACCCCCAGGTGGGCGGATTGTACCCTCTCGCCCTTGCCGCGGGCAAGCGGGTGTGGAGAATGAGTCGAGGCTGGCAGACAGGCAATAGACTCCATGCGCCTCGGGCACAGCCACCAGCCACCACTCAATACGGCCCTCGGATGTGAGGAGCCACGGCGGTTTCGTAGAAGCGGCGGAGCTCTTCGTGGCGCTCGGCGGAGAGGGGCGGCAGGTCGGGAGCCCGGGCGTTGTCGCGGGCCTGATCGGGCCGCTTGGCCCCAGGGATGACGGTGGTCACGGCGTCGAAGTCCAGGCACCACCGCAGTGCGAATTGGGCCATGGTCATGCCCGCCGGCACCAGCGGCTTGAGCTGGTGGGCAAGTTCGACGCCCTTCTCGAAGGGGAGGCCGGCGAAAGTCTCGCCCACGTTGAAGGCCGCCCCGTCGCGGTTGAAGGTGCGGTGGTCCTTCTCGCCGAAGGTCGTCGCGGCCGTCATCTTCCCCGAGAGCAGTCCGCTGGCCAGCGGCAGACGGACGATCAATGCCACCCCCCGGGCCTTGGCCCGCGCGAAGAGGACGTCGATCGGCTTGCGGCGGAAGATGTTGAAGATGATCTGTAGGGCGGCGATCCCCTCCCGCTCCAGGCAGAGGAGGGCCTCGTCCATCGATTCGACGCTGGCCCCGTAGGTCCTAATCTTTCCCTGACGCTTCAAGTCTTCCAGGGTGTCGAAGACCCGGCCGTCGCGCATCACCTCGGCGGGAATGCAGTGGGTCTGCGTCAAGTCGATGGCCTCCACCCCCAGGCGGCGGAGAGAATCTTCCGTATGGCGGGCGATCACCTCCGGCCGGAAGTTCTCGGCCCCGCCGGGCTGCGGGTGGAGGCCCAACTTCGTGGCCACGCAGAAACGATCGCGGTCCGCTCGCCCATTGAGGAAGCGCCCGATGAGCGTTTCGCTCCGTCCCATCCCGTAGATGTCGGCCGTGTCGATGAAGGTTACTCCCGCTTCGGCCGCCGCTGTTAGCGTCGCCAGGGCCTCGTCGTCGCTCACTTCACCCCACTCGGTCCCCCCGAGTTGCCAGGTTCCGATGCCGATCTCGGAGACCTCCCTGCCGAGGGCCGGAAATGTTCGCGTCTGCATGATCGATGCTCCTTACGATGCGAAAGCCATAGGCTCGGTGCCCGCGCGGCACCCTTTCCTCCAATACTCCTTCTCGGCGACGGGTTCGTACCCCGGCACCGCACCGGTTGCCTGCCCTCCAGCCCTTGGCCGGTTACTCTCCCCAGATGCCGCTCTGGGGCTGAACCTGGTAGGTCAGGGGGCGATCGAGCGGAGGCGCGGAGCCGCCATGCCGGCGGATATGGCCGCCCAGCGGACCCTCGGTGGCGAAGGTGACCTCCCAGGTGGTCTCCCCCACGGTCAGCCGGGCACCGGCGCGCCCCGGACCCTCGATCTGCTCCACGGGCGCCATGGCGGTCCGCTCCTGGTCACCCACTTCGATTACGTGGAGGAAGACGTCCTCCTCACGCAAGGCCCCCGGGCCGACCTCGATCCGCCATTGGCCCATCATCGCCAGTTGCTCTTCAGAGAGATCGTCGGCGACGATCTCCCAGTTGCGGCCTGCGGCCCAGAACTCCCGTCCCGGTCCGCCGACGGCCTCGAGGGTCGCGTCGGCAGGCAGCAGCGTGCGGCAGAAGAGGCGGCCCTCCCCGTGGTCGGCCCGCACGGTATGGCCCTCGATCGCCGGCTCGTGGGCCGTGTGCAGCAGCCACTCCTTACGGTACGCGGGGTCGGTGGCCACCACGCGGTCGAAGATCACGAAATGGTTCGGCGGGAGGAAGACGAGCTGGCGGGTCACCATCTCGACCTTCTCGGGCAATTCGCCGCCCGGGCCACCGCCGTGCAGGTAGGTCGGTGTGCCGTCGCCCGCCACGTAGACGAAGTCGTCGTTCGTTTCGAAAGCGACGACCTCGGAGCCGAGCTGGCGGTGCTGGCCCCCGTGGTTGGCCTCGACGGTGCCACCCCAGTAGCGTGCCGGCGGCTCCCCGGGCTGGTGGACGAGCACGCAGTTGTGGGCCACCGTCTGGGCGTAGTAGTTGGCCAGGTGTTCGCCGTTCTCGAATTCGCGGTGCCGGGTCCCCGAGTCGAGGGCCAGGAAGCCGCGATGATAGATGACGAAGTTGAGCGCATCGTAGTGGCGGTGCTGCCGGAGGATGCCTCCGCAGGTGAACAGGCAATAGGTGTCGTCCGCCGTGGTGCCCGAGCGGATAAAGACCTGCCCCATGGTGTCGAAGTGGCGGGCCCGCGGAAGGTCCTCCGGCTCGAGCGGCTCGGCGGTTTCGTCGAGGCGGGTGAGGAGGAAGGGGTAGATGAACCAGGTGGTCGTGTAGCCCTGGTTTCGCTCCGGGAGCCGCTCCTGGACGTGGCGGGCCAGCGCCGCGGCCTCGGGCATGGCGCTGCCGTAGAGGTGGCGGATGTTGGCCATGTGCGTGTAGAGCTGGCCGATCGAGAGCCGGTTCGTCGTGTGCTGCGCATCGCCGTAGCCGAACTCCAGCGGCACGGGGTCGGCCTCGATCCAGTTCCAGATGACGTAGTTGGCCAGCAGGGCCGCGTGGGGCCAGTCGCCGGCGATCTCCTCACCGCTGGCGGAGAGCCAGGTGTAGAGGAAGTTCTGCTCGGCCCAGGGGTAGGCCCCGAAGACGTACCCCAGCGTGGGCGAGGCCCCGCCACCGTCGTTGCCACAGGCCCGGCGGCGGTGCTCCAGGAGACGCTGGTTCTCCTCGTAGCCCCAGACGAGCCACTCCTCGACCCGTTCCTGCTCGATCCCCGTGCCGAAGCCCGTGCAGCCGATGAACCATTGGCAGTTCCGCACTCCGTAGAACCCGGTGTTGTACCCCGACATGTTCTCGCGGTAGATCGTCGGGCGGACGGTGAGGACGTTGTCGACGGCCTGCACCAGCCGGCTGAAGAGCTCGGCCCGCTCCTCTTCGGCGAGGTGGTTGTGGAGCCAGTCCCAGGCCAGCGTGGCGTGGACGCGGGAGGTGGAAAACCAGTTCACCGTTCGCCGTTCCTCGAAGCAGAGCTCGTAGTAGTCCAGGCTCGCCGCCAGCCACCGCCGCGCCAGGTCGCGATACTTCGGCTCCTCGGTGACCAGGAAGACGAAGGCCGCCCAGGCCGACTGCACCCCCAAGTCCCGCGGTGCCAGCGCCTCGCCGGCCGTCTGGCGGTCCAGGGTATCGACGCGGCGGCGAATGCCCTCGAACCACTCCCGCTCCTCGCCCAAAGCCCGGGCGCGGACCTCGGGAAAGGTCTCGGCATTGAAGAAGAGCCGCGGGTGGTCGGCACGAATCCGGGCCGTCCACTCCGGCAGCTCGGCCGCAGCGGCTGGCGGGGCGAGGATGAGGGCGGCGGCCACGAGGACCGCGGCCACCCCAGGCTGAAAGGGAACGTTCATGGCGGGACCTTGCGGGCGGGTGGGCGTGAAAACGGAGCGGCAACGATGGGGCATCAGGCCCGACGCGCCTGACTCGACCACGTCGCGGGCGTACCGGGACCCTACCCGTGCCGCCATGATAGCTCCACCGCCGGGCGGTGGCAAAACCGCCGCGCAATTCCAAACCGTCGCGCCCCCCTACGCCCCACTACCACCACACCCCATTCTGCGGCCACGATTCCCCCTTTGACACCAGGGAGCGGAGGCCATAAGATTGAGCTTTCTTCACGAGGCCATACGGGAGTTCCGCACCCCCCCTCGCAGTGGTTGGCGGGAGCGGGCGGCCCCAGGTCCTGAAGGATTCTCTGCGGGGGTGTAGCTCAGTTGGGAGAGCGGTACGTTCGCAATGTACAGGTCAGGGGTTCGAGTCCCCTCACCTCCACTCGCTGTAAGTTGTTGCCGAATCTGGCTTTAGATACCCGCCGGCGGTCGGCGGTGCGGCTCTGAAAACCGAGCGGATTTATGTAGTCACTACATAAGTGGCTGCTGAGTTCGGTGGGAGGACGCACCAATGACACCCGGCGGTTCTTCGTTGCCTGCCTACAAGCTCCAC
>SKOZ01000099.1 GCA_007119795.1 Planctomycetales bacterium
ACGACCAGCTCATCGGCCCGGTCGACGGGGCGACGGCGAATCACCTCCGCGTGGGCGAGCCGCTGCCGGGCAGGTACCAGTGGTCGGTCTGGAACATCCGCTGCGCCGAGGCGGAACGGATCCCCTGGATCGACGCCGCCTGGCACGATCGCTTCATCCTCCACGGAGCCGGATACTCCACGCGCTACCAGGCCGGCCTCGACGCCCGCCTGCACGGCATCTACAGCGACGACTACATCACCACCGAGGTCCTCTGCGGCCGCCCGGCGATGGTGCCCGACCCCTTCGGCCGCGACGTCGTCCGCAAATACTGGCTCACCGCGGCACTATCTCGGGCGCTGGCGTTAAGGCAGATCGAAGCGGTCGAGTTCGTCGGCGGCGACATCCGCCGGCAGCGGGTCGCCTGGAGCGGCGGCGGCGAGGTGTGGGTCAACCGCGGGGAGGGTGACTGGGAGGTCGACGGGGCGGTGCTGCCGCAGTACGGCTTCCTCGCGCGCGTCCCCACCGAGGCCGGCCCGGTGACCGCCTCGATCGAGCGCCGCGACGGCACGATCGTGGAGACGGCCCATTCGCCCGAGTCGATCTACGTCAACGGACGGCAGACGACCGGGGCCATGCTGGCGATCCGCCCGAGGGCGGAGCGCTTCGAAGACCTCGGCGGCGGCCGGGCAGCGGTCGGCACGCGGTGGGAGTGCAAGGTCCCTATTCCCGCCGAGCACGTCGCCTTCGCCCACTTCACCGATGAGGAGGGGGAGATCGTCTTCCAGGGTAGCTTCGCCCGCGGCGGCGTGCCGCTCGAGCAGACGGGGACGTTCGAGGCCGACCTCCGCTTCCGTGTTCCGGACCGGATTGCCGCGGGCACGGAGTTGGAGCTGGTCGTGGGGCTGTACCGTCCCGCCGACGGCCGGCGGCTGCCGCTGATGGGCCCCGACGACGGCGGCCGCCGCATCCGCCTGGGAACGCTCCGCATCGAGGGGTCGCCGGGCGCAGAGCGGCAGCTCCACTTCACACCGCACGGTCCCTACGACGATCCGCTCCTGGCCCGCCACAATCCCGAGGGAACGGCGGTCGACTTCGGGCCGGTCCGCACCGCCGCCGCCGTGCGGATCACACCGGAAGAGGGCTCGCTCCTCGTCGTGCCCCTCCCCGGGGAGCGGCCCGCCGAGGTGCGGCTCGACCCGGCGGCGCTCCCCTGGCCGCTCGATGCGGCCGGCACCGTCGAGTCGATCGACGAAGAGGGCGCCGTCCTCGACACCCACACCCTACGGCGCAAGGGAAGGTGGGTCGTTCTGGACGTCGCCCCCGGCCCCTTCGGCTACCGGCTGCTCCCGCAGGCGGAGTGACCGAGCCCGTAGGCCGGACATCTTGTCCGCCAGTTATCCCCCCTCGTTCCCAAGCTCCGGCTTGGCAACCCACCTCCGCGAAGCTCGGCTTCGCAGCGTGCCGGCGATCGTTATCGTCCTGCCGTTCCTCGCTCTGTCCACCGGTCACCCCCGGCAGCTCGCCCCCGCATCAGCGGCGGTCGCGCCCGGGAATCCGCAGCGCCATCAAGCGGCGGCGCGGGAGCTCCGCCCTACACGGACCGGCGGCGGCCGCTTGCCCACTGTCGGTTGCGGTTCCGCGTGAGGCGGCGGTTATTCGCGCTCGGCGGCCCAGGCCTGGAGGCGCTCGACCCACTCCCGGCGGTTGAAGTTGTCGGGCTGCTCGTAGTCCTGGTTGGCCTCGAGCTCCTCCATCGTGGGCGTGGGGGTGACGATTCCCTTTTCGGGGATGTCGAGCCCGGCGGTCCAGACGATGCCGTTGAGGACCGCCTTGCGGAAGTCGTCCTGCGCCCAGGTCCAGTGGTAGTGGCCGCCGGTGAAGCCGAAGCCGCGGCCGCCGCCGTCGCGTTCGTAGGTCCAGGCGACGTGCTCGGGCATGCCGCGGCGGGCGCGGACGTGGGGATTGTTGCTGTGCGGGCCGTCGGGGCGCTCGCGGGTGCTGTCGGGCGGCACGGCGGTGAGGATGGGCTCGACGCCCTCCATATCCTCCTGGAACCGCATGTGGTAATACCACTCGTCGTAGACGGAGAAGGGCCGCAGGCCGTTGGCCACGGGGTGGTCGGGGAAGTCGGTGAACTCGGCGGTCCAGAAGGGGTTCACCGACCAGTGGGTCTCGAAATAGCCGCCGATCCAGTCGAGGAGCTGCTGCCCGCCGCGCTCTTTGGGGACCTCGACGGCGAAGTGGAGCATGACCACGCCCATCCCCTCGTCGACCCGCTCCTGTACGGCCTCGAGGTGGGGAATCATCGGGTGGCCGCCGCCGCCGTTGGCGAAGACCACGAGCGTATCGGCGTTGTCCAGGGCGGTAGGATCGTCGGGCCAGCCGTTCTGGTAAACAACGGCGCGGACGCCGGGGACGTGCTCGTTGAGCAGCTCGGCCAGCAGCAGGCAGCCCGCGTTGTGCTCGTGGTTGCCGTAGCCGTGGCTGGGGGTGCCGGCGACGAAGACGACCTTCTTCTCCTCCTCGAGCGGCAGCCGCTTGAGTCGCACGTTGCGGACGTCGATCCGCATCGGCTGGCCGGCGTGGAGCTGGACACCGATGAGTCCGCTGCGGCGGAAGTGCTCCCTTTCGCGGTCGGTCACCTCGACCATCGTGTGGCCGTTGATCTTCTGCACGAAGCGGTGGCCGCGGGCGATGATGTGATACTCGTTCCACTCCCCCTCGGGATGAATCTTCTCGTAGAGTTCGTCGCCGTCGGCGAACTGGTCGGCGGTCCGCTCGCCGTCTTCGTCGATGACCATCCGCAGGCCGCGGTGGGCGATGACGCCCCGGCCCAGCTCCTCGTAGAAGACGCCGTGGAACTGGGGGCCATCGACGATGTCGGCCTGGTAGCCGCCCATGCCCCACGGCCGCTCGGGGTGTTCCCAACTGCGGTACTGGATACCCGAATTGTGGTTATGCAAGCGGTACTCGAGTTTGAGCTCGAAGTCGTCGACCTCGCCCCGCCGCCAGATGAGGTAGGTGTTCGCCGGCGGCCGCATGTCGGGCGTGCTCTCGCCGATGATCATGCCGTCCTCGACCCGCCAGAACTGCGGGTCGCCGTCCCAGCCGTCCAGGGTCTGACCGTCGAAGATCGGCCGGAAGGCCTCCTCGTCGGCGGCAGCGGCGGCGGGCAAGGCGGCCGGCAGGCATATGCCGACTGCCGCCATCGAGGCAATGAGAAACCGTCGGTACATGATCATCTCCTCCAATGGAT
>SKOZ01000076.1 GCA_007119795.1 Planctomycetales bacterium
AAGACCCCGGCTGGTGGCCCAACACCCATTCCTTCCGCAGCCGCCACGGCGGCGGCCTCAATTTCGCCTTCGGCGACGGCGCCGTCCGCTTCCTCTCCGACACGATCGACCTCGAACTCTACCGCGCCCTGGCCACCCGCAACGGCGAGGAACCCATCGAGCTGACGTACTGACCACCCTCGCCCGGCATCGCCTTCCTCCGGTGGGTCCGCGGCCGCGGGGCGCGTCCCTCGCGCGGCGCGGAGCGTCGCCATAAGGGCGCGGCGGTGCTCGGATCGGTGATCGGTGGAGAGAACGAGGAACGGCAGGAGGAGAACGATCGCCGGCACGCAGCGAAGCAGAGTTTCGCGGAGGTGCATTCCCAAACGGAAGCTTGGGAACGAGGGGAATCACTCCTCCGGTCGTCCCTCTCGGTCGGCGGGGACGTAGGGAATCAGGCCCTCCTCGAAGGCCTTCACTTGCCATTGGCGGGGTGCGTGGCGCAGGTCGACTTGCATGCCGTTGATCTCCACGATCCAGATCAGCGGGTTGTTTTCGGCGAGGCGGGGAAGCGAGTATTCGGGATGGAAAGGGACCAGCCCCAGCGACTCGCGGATCACCTTCGACTTCGCCTGCATGGTCGCCATGGAGACGCCGAACCCCTGGGCAATCTCCTCCGATCGCAGGTGCGGCTCGCGGGAGGGGTCGCTCAGAAAGTTCACCCAGCCCGCCGAATAGACGATGCCGCTCGCCCAGCTCGCCGGCTTGCCGCCCGCCACGGAGGCCTCCGTCCGGCAGAGCATCACCGCCATCTTGCGGCAGATCTCCTTGTACTCGTCGTCGAGGCGCTGGTCGCAGAAGGCGTCGGTCAGGTCGACGATTTCGAGGAGCCGTTCCTGCAGCCGCGGCGGCACTTCGCTCCACCGGTCATCCATTGGTCCTCCTCCGCTGCGTGGTTCGTCCGAGGGCAATTCGATCCGCGCGGAACATGGCTGATAGAACGGACTCCGACCGTCACTATCCAGCCTATCGCCCCGTCTTCCTGCCGGCAATGTCCGCCGGAGCCTCACTTCCGGCCGGCGATGCCGAGCTCGTCGGCATGGGGCTTGAGGGCCTCGATGACGAAGCGGATGTGGTCGTCGAGGGGCGCCTCGAGCAATTCCACGCTGCTGATGATGATCTGCCGATCGACTTTGGCGGCGAAGGCCTTGTCCTTGAGTTTCTTCCTGACGCTCTTCGGCTCCAGCGAGGCGATGCCGTCCGGCCGGACCAGGCAGCAGGCGACCACGAATCCGGCGAGCTCGTCGCAGGCCAACAGGGCACGGTCCATGGCCGACTTGGGCGGCAGGCCCCACGCCGTCTGGTGGCAGGCCACGGCATAGGCGAGTTCGTCTTCGCCTTTTTCACGGAGCCAGTCGACCGTCCGTCGGGGATGCTCGTCGGGCCACTGCTCGTAGTCGGCGTCGTGGATCAGGCCTGCCAGTGCCCAGCGATCGGGATCGGCGCTCTCCCCGTACTCTTGGGCCGCCGCGCGCATCACGATTTCGACGGCGCGGGCATGGGCCAGCAAGGAAGGGTTCGTCGTCCAGGCCTGGAGCTGGAGCAGTGCCTGGTCGCGGGTGAGGGGCATGACGGCGTTCCTGCTACTGGGCTGCGATGGTCGTCGTGGTCTCCGCTTCGACGGGCTGCTGGAGATCGGCGGTGAGCAGCCGGGCGACGGCGCGGCCTTGGCCGGGGCGGCGGGCGACGGCACGAACACGATATGTGGTGCGGCCGCCGGAGGGAAGCTGGTCCAGTGGATCGAACTGCACCACGTTCCCCTCGACCTGGTAACCGCTCGGGCCGCTGGTGCCCAACCGGACGGGCGTCGCTTGGGGCGGCAGGGCCAGGGCGACGACGACGCCGCGCTGGGCGCCGCGGCCCTCGTTGCCGACCTCGACGACGTAGGCGTACTCGCGTCCTACGGCCACGGGATCGCGGGTGGCGGTGAGGGTCAAGGTGAGGTCCGGCGAAGGCTGCTCGGCAGAGGAGCTGTTCGGTGGGTCCGCAGGGGCGGCCGCGCCGCCGCCGCGGATGTCGAGGCGGGCCTCGGCCGTCCCCCGCACACCCTCCTCGGAGGTTACGGCCACGCTAGTGCGGACGCCCGCGGCTGCCTGGAGACATTCGTAGCGGATCACCATCGAGATCGACTCTCCCGGGGCGAGGCGGTCCACCGTCCAGGCCAGGTCGTCGCCGATACGGTAGGCCCCTTCGGTGGCCTGGCGGGCCTCGAGCTGCGGGTCGGCGCGGTCGATGATCGTCACCTGCGAGAGGGACGACCGGCCCGTGTTCGAGACGACGATGGTGAAGTCGACCGTCTCGCTCACGGCGGCGACACCGGGCCCGGTCTTGCGGACCGAGAGGTTCCCGGGCGCCGCCGGTGGTCGGTCGGGGTCGGGTTCCTCGGCCGGAGCGGTCGGGTCGGTCGCCGAAAGGGCATGTTCCGCCGCGGCCACGGCGCGGTCGTCGCGGCGGACCTCGACTCGCTGCCGCCATCGCCCCGGCCGCACCACCTGCAGCCTCAGCCCCACGCGGATCGACTGGCCCGGATCGATGTCGCCGAGGTCGCGGGTGATGGGACTCTCGGCGGCCTCGTGCTCGAATCCCTCGCCGAATTCGCTCCAGAGGGAAAGGTCCTCGGCTGCTGCCTGCCCGCGGTTGGTGACCCGCAGCTCGAAGTCGACCGTCTCGCCGACCTCCGCCTGGGAGGGCCCCAGGATGGCGACTTCCAGCGCAGCGTCGGCCGCCCTGACGGTTGTGGTTGCGCAGTCGCGGGCCGTGAGCTGACCGGCCGTGACCGAGGCGCAGCTCTCAAATTGCCCCTGGCGCGTGGCGCGGAGGTTGACCTCGAGCAAGCGGGTGGCCCCGGGCGGCAGGGCGTCGAGGCGCCAGCGGGGCGCTCCCGCGGCGAGCTCTGCCGGGGGGGTGCTGCTGACGTACTCCATGCCCTCGGGGATCTCGTGCACCACGAGGGCCTCTTCCGTGGGCAGATCGCCGGTATTGGCCACTTCAATGCGGTAGGTGACAGTGGAACCGACGACGGCCGAGGCGGGACCGGTCTTGTGGAGCGCGATTCCTGGAGCACTCCAGGTAACCATGGTCACCCCCTGGCCCATCGCGAGCTGTGTGCCGTGGGGGCCGCCGACCTCGGCCGGGCGGATCACCTCGATGCCCACCCGGTTCGTGCCCGCATGGGCACCCTCGGGAACGATCTCGACGGTGGCCTGGCCGGAGGGGTCGGTGGTTGTCTCCAAGACGGGCGATCCGTCGGGACGGAATCCGGCCGGCGGTCCGTCGAGGATTTCGTAGCGGACGATCCAGCCCGCCGCCGGCGCGCCGTCGCTCTGGCGAGTGACCGTGGTGGTAAGCGGTTGCGGAGTGCCGGTGCGGCCGATCACGGGTGCGGGGAAGCTCCACTGGGCGTCGATCCAGTGGATCCGCGCCTGATCGAGCCGCCGTTCCCAGACCCGGACGGCGCGGCAGAGGGCCGTTACGTGCGTCGTCCCCTCCATGGCCGAGGTCACGGAGACCCAGGTCTGGCCCCGCCGCACGAGGACGTCGTCGCTCGGATCGGGGGTGCCGCGGGTCAGCCGCATGTCGTGCCGGGAGGTGCTGCCGATGGCCCGCGTGCTGCTGACCAGGTGCGGCCGGGGGAGGTCGAGGATGAGGACGTTAGCGAAGGTGCCGCGGTCGATGTCGACGAACTCGCCCACTCCGCCCGGCGAGATGGTCCACTCGAGCCGCTCGTTGGTGCGGAGGTAGCCCTCGCCGTCGCGGACGCTGGCTACCAGCACCACTTCGCTGCCAATGGGGGCAGCAATGGCCTGAGGCGTGACCGTGATGGACTCGATTTCCCAGGGGAGGATGTCACCAGTTCCCGCGGACGGAGGGACTGGAGCCCCCGGCGGAACCGGGGTATGGGTGCCGGGGGGCGGCGCGAAGAGATGTTCGCCGGTCGGGTCGATCGGCGAAGGCGGGAGGTTGGCGCAGCCCGAAAAAAGCACCGCGCCGATAAGCAGCGCAGGCCAAAGCGATCGGCCTCCTCGCCTTGATGGATCCGGCTGGGCGTTCGCTGCGGGCCGGAACGCCGAGATCCGGGAACAGGGGAGGCCTCCCGAGAGTCGATCGACACGCCTCATGACCCGGGACCTGGCCGAGACCCCGCCTCCTTGCACATCAAAAGTGTCTTTCCCCCTCACTGAGAACGGCGCGACTGGCCATCGGAGTTGGGTCGATCCCCTAGGACCCGCCGCGGCGAGCCGAGATTGGGCACGAATCCCAGGTTCGGCACGGCCGCATGATGGCTCAAATGGGCGAGAATGGCAATAGAGATTCGACACCACCTTGGCTATCCGCTCCAGGCTGGGTCCTCCCTCAAACGGCGGCCGGCGAATAAGATGAGGTGCTCGGCCGTGGGTGGCCGAGGTGGGGGGCTCCACTTGGCGGAGAACACGACCCGTGGCGGACCTGCGGCATGACGAACGGCGCCCCCTGCGAATTGGGGCAGTGCAGTACCTCAACGCCAGGCCCCTCGTTTGGGGGTTGGCCGAGCGAGCGGGGGCGGAGTTCATTGTCGATCTGCCGAGCCGCTTGGCCGACCGGCTGGCCGGCGGCGATTTGGACGTAGCCCTAATCCCCTCGATCGAGTACCTTCTTGGCGAGAACTACTGCGCGCTCTCCAACGGCTGTGTGGCCTGCTGCGGGCCCGTCCGGAGCGTCCGGCTCTACGGGCGTGTCCCCGTTGAGAGGGTGGCGACGCTCGCCCTCGACGAGGGCTCTCGTACCAGTGCCGCCCTGGCTCGCATCCTCCTCGCCACGCGGCATGGGGTCCGGCCACAGGTCATGCCCTTGCCCATCGGCGCCGCGCCGGAGGATTGCGAGGCCGATGCGGTCCTTGTGATTGGTGACCGTGGTTTCCATGCGCCACCGGGCCCGTTCGCTTTCTCCTGGGACCTGGGAGAAGAGTGGTTTCGGTGGACGGGCCTCCCCTTCGTGTTCGCCCTGTGGGTGGCGCAGGCGAAGGGTGCAAAGGCCCTTGGCGGGCCGCGCTTGGCCTGGCTGGCGGGCGTGCTGGAGTCGGCACGCGACGAAGGGCTCGGCCGCCTCGAGGAGATTGCTCACCGCGAGGCGCCGCGGCTGGGACTCTCCGTGGCCGAGTGCCGGGCTTACCTCGAAAGTCACCTTCGTTTCCGACTCGGACAGGCGGAGGAGCAGGGCCTGATGCACTTCCACAAACTGGCCCGCGCCGAGGGTCTGGCCCCCGAAGGAGTTGCCCTTGTCTTCCATCGTACCGTTGCTTGAAAGAGCCATCAGCGGGCGGCGGCTCTCGGCCGAAGATGGGCACCGGCTGATCTCCTCGAACGAGCTTGCGGCTCTGGCCGCAGCGGCCGATGCGGTTACGAGCATTAAGCTCGGCGACCCCTTCCGCACCTACCACGTCGACCGCAACATCAATTACACCAACATCTGTTCCAGCGGGTGCCGCTTCTGCGCCTTCTCCCGGCCCAAGGGCCACGCCGAGGGCTTCGTGATCACCCGGGAGGAACTATTCGCCAAGATCGAGGAGACGATCGCCCTGGGCGGCGACCAGATTCTCCTCCAGGGCGGCATGCATCCCGACCTGCCGCTCCGCTGGTACGAGGATCTCCTCGCCGACATCCGCAAGCACTACCCCTCGATCAACATCCACGGCTTCAGCCCTCCGGAGATCCACCACATCAGCCGCCTTGCGGGGCTTCCCGAGGAAGATGTCCTCGCGCGGCTGAAGGAGGCGGGCCTGGGGAGCCTGCCCGGCGGGGGAGCGGAGATCCTCGTCGATCGGGTGCGAGAGCGGATCAGCCCCTGCAAGGTTTCGGCCGAGGGCTGGCTGGCGATTTGCCGTGCGTGGCACCGTTTGGGGGGGCGCGGTTCGGCGACCATGATGTTCGGCCATGTAGAGACCCCCGAAGAGCGCATCGAGCACCTCGTCCGCCTCCGGGCGGTGCAGGACGAAACCGGGGGCTTCACGGCCTTCATCCCCTGGACCTTTCAGCCGCCGAATACGGTCCTGGCCGACCGGGAGCCGCTGGGCGCCTGGGAGTACCTGAAGACACTCGCCGTCAGCCGGCTCATGCTCGACAACTTCGACAACCTTCAGGCGAGCTGGGTCACGCAGGGTCTCGCCGTAGCCCAGCTGGCACTCCGTTTCGGGGCCAACGACCTGGGGAGCGTGATGATCGAAGAGAACGTGGTGGCGGCAACGGGGACGCGGTTTTTCGCGACCGAGGCCCAGTTGCGCGAGACCATCCGCCTGGCGGGATTTACCCCCCGCCGCCGGGATGTCTTCTACCGCTTCGTCGACTTCGAGCGCGAACCGCCCGGCTTGGAGGCCATAAGCTAGAATAGGGTTGTCGGTTGTCCGTCGTCCGTTGGACGCGCCCCAGACGAATGGAAAGGAACCGCCCCAAATTCGGTTTATCCGCAGCCGAAAATCGATTGCACGCGCCCGAGGCGGCCGAAAAGGTGTATCCTTAACGATGGACGATCGGCAACGCGCAACGGTCGGCAACGCGCAACTGACTGTGGACAAACGACAACTGACCACGCCATGATCGAAGTCGAGCAACTCTCGAAACACTATGCCGACCTCCGGCGGGGGCGGCTGGTGGCGCTCGACGCGATCCGCTTCCTCGCCCGGCCGGGAGAGATTTTCGGGCTCCTGGGGCCCAACGGGGCCGGCAAGACGACGGCCCTGCGGATCCTCAGTACGGTGCTGCGGCCCACCTCCGGGCGGGCCGCGGTAGCGGGGTTCGACGTTGTCACCCAGTCGTCGCAGGTGCGGCGGCGGATCGGGTTCGTCTCCGCCAACACCGCCGTCTACGACCGCATGACCGCCTGGGAGATGGTCGAGTACTTCGGCCGCCTTCACGGCATCGCGCCCCGTCCGCTGGCCGCGCGGATGGAGGAGCTTTTCGCCCGTCTGCAGATGAACGACTTCCGCGATCTGCTGGGGGCGAAGATGTCGACGGGCATGAAGCAGAAGGTCTCCGTGGCGCGGGCCATGGTCCACGACCCGCCGGTGCTGATCTTCGACGAGGCGACCAGCGGGCTGGACGTGCTGGTGGCGCGGGCCCTGCTCCAGACGGTGGCCGAGCTGCGGGAGATGGGCAAGTGCCTCGTCTTCTCGACCCATATCATGCGCGAGGCGGAGAAGCTCTGCGACCGCCTGGCGATCATCCACCGCGGCCGCATCCTCGCCGAGGGGACGCTCGATCAGCTCCGCAACACCTACGGCGAGCCCGATCTCGAGGAGCTTTTCTTCCAGTTGATCCACCATCACGACGCTCAAGAGGCCCTCGATCGGCCGGCGCCGACCGGCCGCGGCCTGCGGCCGACCACCGCGGCCGGCGCTACGGCGCCGGGCCGGTAACCCTCCACTTGTTCGCGGAACCGCCGCACCCACCTGGCAAGGAACCCTGCAAGGGATGAACCCGGGCAACGTCAAGCTCATCCTGGCACGCGAAGTCCGCGACCAGCTCCGCGACCGGCGGACGCTGTTCATGATCGCGGTCCTTCCCATCCTCCTCTACCCGCTCTTGGGGATGAGCTTCCTGCAGATCGCCCAGTTCATGCAGGAGCGGCCCACGACGGTGCTCGTCGTCGGTGCCCCGGAGCTGGACGACCTGCCGCCCCTCTTCGGCAACGAACGCTTCGACCCGGCCCTCTTCGCCGCGGCCGAGGGCTCCGAGCTCCTCCATCTCTCCTTCGAGCCGGCTGGAGGGGACGGCGATGGGGGCCAGGCAGCCGCCAAGGCCCGGGCCCGCCGCGCCGTCCGGACGCGGGAGTACGATGCCGCGCTGGTCTTCCCGGCCGACTTCGCCGAGCGGCTGGGGAGGTTCCGGGAGGAGGTCCGCCGCCGCGCGCCTCCGCCCGCGGAGGGCGAAGCAATCGCCGGCGCCGCGGAGGAAACAGGGGCGGCTGCCGATTCCCCCGCCGTCCCCAGCCCGGAAATCGTCTACAGCACGGCCAGCGAGCGGTCGGGGCTGACGGCGCACCGCCTGGGCGAGGTCCTCCGCCGCTGGACGGAGAAGGTCGGCGAGGCCAATCTCTCGGCGGGCGGGTTCCCCGCCGCGGCCGCGCGTCCCTTCGTGGTGCAGCAGGCAGACGTCGCCGAGGAGGCGGGCCGCCAGGGGCTGGTGGTGTGGGCCAAGATCCTCCCCATCCTCCTGCTCCTCTGGGCGCTGACCGGGGCCTTCTACCCCGCCGTCGACCTCTGCGCCGGCGAGAAGGAGCGGGGAACGCTGGAGACGCTTCTGAGCAGCCCCGCCGAGCGGAGCGAGATCGTCGTCGGCAAGCTGCTGACGATTATGCTCTTCAGCATGGCCACGGCGGCGCTGAACCTCTTGAGCATGGGCGTGACCGGGTGGATGGTCTTCCCCCACCTCCCCAACCTGGGACCCCCGCCGCTGCTGGCCGTCGCCTGGCTCTCGCTCTCGCTGCTGCCGGTGGCAGCGCTTTTCAGCGCCTTGTGCCTGGCGCTGGCGGCCTTCGCCCGCAGCTCCAAGGAGGGCCAGTACTACCTGATGCCGCTGCTGCTGGTCACCATGCCCCTGGTGATCCTGCCCATGACCCCGTCGGTGGAGCTCAACGCCGGCAACGCTATCATCCCCGTCACGGGCGTGGTCCTGCTGCTGCGGAGCCTGCTCGAGGCCGATTACGTCACCGCCTTCACGCACGCCCCCTTGGTGATCGCCGTCACGCTCGGGGGCTGCGTGCTGGCCGTACGGTGGGCGGTGGACCAGTTCAACCAGGAATCGGTCCTCTTCCGCGAGAGCGAGCGGCTCGACGTGGGGCTGTGGCTGAGGCATCTGGTCCGCGACCGCGGGCCGACGCCCACGGTGGCCGCGGCGGCAGCCTGCGGAGTGGCGATTCTCGTGGTCCGCTTCTTCATGAGCTTCGCCCTGCCCCCCCCGGAAAACGCCGCGCAGACGGTCAACCTGGTGCTGGTGACCCAGTTCGTGGTGATCCTCACACCGGCGTTGCTCTTCACGGTGATGCTCACCTCGGACCGGCTGGAGACGTTGCTCCTGAAGCCGCCCAGGTCGGTGGAAGGGACGGCGGCGGTCCTGCTGGGCACGGGGGCGGCGGCCCTGCTGGCGATTGCCCTCCACCCCAGCGTGAATCTCTTGCAGTGGGTGGTGCTCTGGCTCTACCCGCTGAGCGAAGAGGCCGCAGCGTCGCTGCAATCGCTCCTGGTCGGCGACGTCCCCCTCTGGCAGCTCTTCGTGGCCATCGCCCTGGTGACCCCCATCTGCGAGGAGCTGGCCTTCCGGGGCTTCATTCTCTCCGGATTCCGCCACATGGGCTACAAGTGGCGGGCCATCATCCTTTCGGCGATCTTCTTCGGTGCCGCCCACGCCATCCTCCAGCAGTCGCTGATCGCCGCCCTGGTCGGCGTGGTCATCGGCTACCTCGCCGTGCAGACGGGGAACCTGCTCCCCTGCATCGCCTTCCACGTGGTGCACAACGGTCTGGCGATCCTCTCGACACGACTGAGCAGCGAGGCGGTCGCCGAATGGCCGCTGCTCGAGGCCCTCTACGTCCCCCTGGCCGACGGCGAAGGCCACGTCTTCCGCCTGCCGGTGGTCGTGGTCTCGATGCTCCTCTCCGCAGCCATCCTCTACGGTTTCAGCCGCCTCCGCTGGCACATGACCGAGGAGGAGCGCCTCCAGAGGGCCATCGCCCGCGGGCTGGCCGCGCCGTAGTCCGCGACTCCGTCGCGGCACCGCCACGGAGTGGCGGACTACCTGCACAAGGGGGTTGCCATGGGATTCGCGTATTTCGATCCGAAGGGGGAGATGACCATCACGTATCGCCGGCTGCCGCATTGGGAACAGACGGACAAAACGTACTTCATCACCTTTCGAACCGCCGACTCGATGCCCGAGGAGATCATTGGCCAATGGTGCGAGGAACGCGACGGCTGGCTCCGGCGACACGGTATCGAACCCCGCCGCGAAGGCTGGCATATCGCCTTTGAAAGGCTGTCCCCTGCGGTCCGCTACCAGTACCATGCCGAGTTCTCGGAACGCTTCCACCAGTTGCTCGACGGCGGTCACGGCGAGTGCCCCTTCCGTCGGCCCGAATTGGCCGACATGGTAGCGCGGAGCCTGCTCCACTTCGATGGCCAACGTTACTTCATGGGCGACTTCGTCGTCATGCCGAATCACGTTCACCTCCTCGTCCAGTTCAGCGGCGCGAAGATGCTCAAGCGGCAGTGCCGTTCTTGGAAGAAATATACGGCTGGCGAAATCAACAAGAAGTTGGGCCGGCAAGGACATTTCTGGCAGGCAGAAAGCTACGATCACCTCGTACGCAGTCCTGAGGAGTTCTGGCACTATCGGGAGTACATCGCCGACAACCCAAAGAAGGCTCGCCTTCGCGCAGGAGAATTTCTCTACTACCGTAGTCCAAGAGAGTAGTCCGCGACTCCGTCGCGGCACCGCCACGGAGTGGCGGACTACGTGGCACCGTGCGGTAGAACCGTGGCGTTGGCCAGGGAAAGCTTGCACAATCTCACCTACGCGGGAAACAGCGATAGAATGGTCGCGGCAGTCGGCCGCCACTTCCCACGTAGTCCGCGACTCCGTCGCGGCACCGCCACGGAGTGGCGGACTACGCGTTGTTGACGCGAAAGGATCCTCCCTTGTCCGCCACGATCCACCTCCGTGCCCGCTACGTATTCCCCGTCGAGGGCGATCCCATCGACTGGGGCGTGGTCTCGATCGAAGGGGGGCGGATCGCGGCGGTCGGTGCGGGTGCGGCGGGGGGTGAGGTCGAGGATCTGGGCAACGTGGCCCTGCTCCCCGGACTGATCAACGCCCACGCGCATCTCGACCTGGCGGCACTGCCGCGGCCGATCGGGCCGGCGGGCATCGGCTTTGTCGATTGGCTGCGGGAGGTCATTGCCCTGGGGACGCGTACGGAAGGGACGAGCATCGCCCACGGCGCGGCAGAGGCCTTGCAGAGCGGGACGACGCTCCTCGTCGACATCGCGCAGCCGCAGCCCGGCGAGGACCTTCCCGCCAGCGCAGGGGAGCTGCTTGCTCCGGCCCCCGCCATCCTCTCGCTCCTCGAACTGATCGGTCCTACGGCCGAGCGGGCGCAGGCGGCCATGGAACGGGCCGAAGGATTCCTCTTCGCTTCCGGCCGGCCGCGCCCGGGTCGCGGACTCGCTCCCCATGCCCCTTACACAGTCCGTCCCGAACTGCTCGACCATACCGTAGGGCTCTGCGCGGCGGCCGGAGCCACCCTGGCGATGCACCTGGCCGAGTCGGCCGAGGAGATCGAATGGCTCCATGACGGGGGCGGGCCGCTGGCCGATCTCTTGGCGGAGCGCGGGATCGATGCCGCGGCGCTGGCGATCGGTCCCCGCCCGCTCGACTATCTGCGGCGGCTTCAGCGCGCCGGCCGGGTACTGGTCGTCCACGGCAACTACCTCGATGAAGAGGAGATCGCCTTTCTCGCCGCTCGCGCCGAGCGGATGGCCGTGGTCTGCTGCCCGCGGACCCATGCCCACTTCGGCCACCGCCGCGATCCGCTCGAAGCCATGCTGGCTGCCGGCGTGGGGGTCGTTCTGGGCAGCGACAGCCGCGCCTCGGCGCCCGAACTGGACATGCTCGCCGAGCTCCGCTTTGCCGCCCGCCGCCATCCACGGATCGCCCCGCCGCAACTCCTGGCCATGGCCACCCTGGAGGCCGCCCGCGCCCTCGGCCTCGCAGGCCGCCGGGGCAGCATCGTCCCCGGAAAGCGGGCCGATCTGGTCGCCGTCGAGCTCCCCGCACGTGAAGGCGATCCCCACCAACTCCTGCTCGACGAGAGCTCCGCGGTATGCGGCGTATGGCTTGGCGGATCGCCCGCGCCGCGCTGAAGCCCGATCCGTCCGCTGCGGCCCCGTCGTACACCGGCCGGCAGTCCCCAGCCGGTGCGGGCATGGCTATCCCGCGGAGAAAACGGGATCTGCGTGAAGGGATCGCGATAGCGAAGGAGGCGAACCCCTGGACGTCGGCCACCCGGCCGTTTCCCTGCCGCCGATTGCCGCCAGCGCGCAGAGGGCCACGGCAGAAAGCCATACATCCCCTGCCGCGGTCCCCGCCGTCTAGGAGCCCATTCCGGCAAGCTGCGTGATGGAGCGGCCGTGCTCGCGGGTGAGGTAGTAGCGGCCCTGGCGGATGGCGATGTGGTCCCAGGGGAGGATCTCCTCCGCAGCGTACTCGCGGTGTACCGTCTCATCCATCCCCACACCAGTGGCCTCGAAGGCGGCGTGCCAGAGGTCGTAGCGGGCATGTTCCCGCCAGCCGTCGAGGCGGGCCCCCTTCCGCCAGGCTTCCTCGATCGCCGCGCCGGTGCGGCGATCTCCCCGGCTGAGGATCCCCTCCAGCAGGCTGCTCTCCACGTCGTGGAGCTTGAGGTCGATGTTGCGGAACTTCCGGCGGCGGCGGAGGAAGTCGTGTGCCCACTGAAAGTACTCGCGGCTCTGCATGGCGCGAAACTGGTAGGGCGTGTGCGGCTTGGGGACGAAGTTCGACACGCTCGCCACCACGCGCGGCCAGCGGCCGCGGGCCTCGTGGCCGATGCGGGAGATGATTTCCGCCATCTCGAGGATGCCCTCCAGGTCGGACTCCCGCTCCCCGGGCAGCCCGCACATGAAATAGAGCTTCACCCGCTGGAAGCCCTGCTCGAAGGCGGCCCGGCAGCCGTTGAAAAGGTCGTCGTTCTTGATCGGCTTGCCGATCTGGCCCCGCATATCGTCCCGCGCGGCTTCGGGGGCGATGGTCATCCCCGAGCGGCGCTCGGTGGTCAGCAGGGCCCCCACGGCCTGGAGCTGTTCGTTGACACGCAGACTGGGGATCGAGATGGCCACGTCCATGGGGCGGAAGACCTCGCGCATCCGCACCATGAGCTCGTCGAAGAGGGGATAATCGCTCGTGGAGAGGGAGAGGAGCGAGATCTCGTTGTAGCCCGTCTTGGCGTACGACTCCAGCGCCGCCTGCACGATGGTTTCCACGTGGCGATAGCGCAGGGGGCGCTTGATGGTCGTCGCCTGGCAGAAGCGGCACCGCCACGGGCAGCCCCGCATGATCTCGATGGCGATGCGGTCCTGGACGCTCTCGACGAAGGGAACCACCGGGGCCGTGGGGAGCGGCGTGCCGTCGAGGTCGGCAAGCACCGCGGGGCGGATGAGGGGCGGAACGTCGGGACGCAGGGGCTGCATCCCCACGAATGCCCCGTCGCGATACACCGGCTCGTGCAGCCGCGGCACGTAGACGTACGGCAGAGAAGCGAGCTGCGCCAGGGCTTCCTCGCGGTTGCCGCAGGCGGCACGCGCCTCGAGCCATCGGTCGCAGACCGTCGGCAGGCTCTCCTCGCCGTCGCCGACGACGAAAAGGTCGATGAAGCGGGCCATCGGTTCCGGGTTCTGCGCACAGGGGCCGCCGGCGATCACCAGCGGGTCGGAGAGCGAACGGTCGGCCGCCCGCAGCGGGATCCGCCCCAGGTCGAGCATCGTGAGCACGTTGCTCGCCCCCAGCTCGTACTGAAGGCTGAAGCCGACCACGTCGAACTCGCCGAGCGGCGTATACGTCTCCAGGCTCACCAGGGGCAACTCGTGCTCGCGGAGCAGTCGCTCCATATCGGCCAGGGGGGTGAAGACCCGCTCGCAGGCCCAGCCGTCGCGGCGGTTCATGAGAGCATACAGGACCTGCAGACCGTGGTGGCTCATGCCGATCGCGTACGTATCCGGAAACGCCAGGCATACCGTGCCGCTGACGCGGCGGTGGTCCTTGACGACCGAGTTCAGCTCGCCGCCGATGTACTGCCCCGGCGTCTGCACGCGGGGCAGGATGGTATGGACGATGCGGTCCTTGAGCGTGGGATATTCCATGGGATCGAGCGGCGCAGCCGCTCAGGCGGCCTTGCCGATTTTGCGCTTTGGAGTCGAAATCAGGCCGAGCCCACCAACACTTGGGGGACGGACAACGGCCGATCCGGTTCATTCTTTCAGGTTCACCCGACATTTTTCAAGGGGGCGGTCGCGTGGCGGCTGGCGATAGGGTAGACTGCGCGGGGGATTCTGGGAACCGCGTTGCCCTTTTGCCATTGCGGAAGGAGTGTCTCGGATGCGTGCCGCACTTCGACTGGGGCTAATGGCCGTCTTGGCCTTCACCTGCGTCAGCGGCTGGGCGGAGGAGGCTGCCTGGAAAGCGGGCACGGCGCGGGCCAGGATCACGCCCGAGGAGCCGCTCTGGCTGGCAGGCTATGCCGCCCGCACGCGTCCCGCCGAGGGGACGATGCACGACCTCTGGGTCAAGGTCCTGGCGCTGGAGGCCGCCGACGGGACACGCGGGGTGATCGTCACCGCCGATCTCCTCAACTTCACCCGCGAGAATGCCGCGGTGATCTCCGCGGAGCTCGAGCGGGCCTGCGGCCTGAGCCGGGCCCAAGTAATGCTCACCGCTTCGCACACCCATAGCGGTCCGGTGCTCGACTCGGCGCTGGCCGATATCTACCCGCTCGACGACGAACAGCTCGAGCGGATCGCAGCCTATACCCGGAGACTCGAGGAGACCGTGATCGCCACCGTGGGCGAAGCCCTGGCGGCCATGGAGCCGGTGTCGCTCTTCAGCGGCGAGGGGAGAAGCGACTTTGCCGTCAACCGCCGTGCCAATCCCGAGGCCGAGGTGCCCCGGCGGCGCGAAGAGGGTTCGCTGGTCGGGCCGGTCGACCATCGCGTGCCGGTGCTGGCGGTGCGAGGTGAAGACGGTACCCTCCGCGCCGTCGTCTTCGGCTACGCCTGCCACGCCACCACGCTCGACGGCTACGAGTGGTCGGGCGACTACCCCGGCTTCGCCCAACTCGCCTTGGAGGAGAAGCATCCTGGGGTCCAGGCGATGTTCCACGCCGGTTGCGCGGCCGACCAGAACCCGATTCCCCGCCGTGACGTCGAACTCTGCCGGCAGTACGGGGAGAGGCTGGCAGCGGCCGTCGACCGCGTGCTCGCCGAGGGGCTGCGACCCGTCGGAACCGAACTGGAGACCGCCTGGAGCACGATCCGGCTCGAATTCGGCCGCCAGCCCAGCAAGGAGAGTCTCGAGGCGCTGTCCCAGCGCGAAGACTACATCGGCCGTTGGGCGCGGCGGTTGCTCGCTGAGATCGAGGCGGGAGAGGAGCTCGCGACCGGCTGCCCCTATCCGGTCCAGGTCTGGCGGCTGGGCGACGAGGTGCTCTGGATCGTCCTCGGCGGCGAGGTGGTGGTCGACTACGCGCTCCGCTTCGCCGAGGAGTTCGGCCCGGGGACCTGGATCACCGCCTACGCCAACGACGTCATGGCCTACATTCCCTCGCGGCGGGTGTGGGAGGAGGGGGGCTACGAGGCCGGGGCCTTCTCCGTCTACGGCCTGCCCGCAGAAGCCTGGGAGGAGGACATCGAGTCGCGCGTGGCCGACGCCGTCACCCGCCTGGTCGACCAGGTCCGCGCCGCCGAGGCGCCCCGCTGACCGATCGCAGCTACGCGTGATATCGTGACGGTCCGTTCTGTCGTGATCGTTTAGGGTATTGCGAACCGCGAATGAACACGAAGAACACGAACGGTTCGAAAATGGACAGGGAGGAGGCAGAGAGAACGGAGAAGAAGGGGGGCGAATAACGGGGAGGATTCGCGGAAGCGGAGGATAGGGAACCCATTGGCAAGCAATGAAGGATTCGGTCATGTCCGACCAGGTATCGCATCGCACGAACGAGACAGGAGAAGGCACCTCTCCGCAAGGCGCCCGGCCGGCAGACGCCGCCGGTTCGCCGTCCTTGGACCGCCGACGGCTGCTGGCCGGCATGGCCGGGTTGCCCATCGGCGGCGGGCTGGCCCTCTCGGCCTTCACGGAGGACGCCCTGGCGAGCGAAGAGGAGAAGCGGCTCGCCGAGCAGATCGACGCCGTCTCCTCGCCCACTCCGAAGCCCCCGATCTTCGCGACGCTGGACGATCTGAAAGCCCCCATGCCTACTGCAAAGCTCGGGAACGTCGAGCTCAGCCGGGTCGTCATGGGCGGCAACCTCATGAACGGCTTCGCGCACTCCCGCGACCTCATCTACGTTTCCAGGCTCATCACGGCCTACCACGACGAAAAGCGGGTCTTCGAGACCTTCTGGCTCGCCGAGAGCTGCGGCGTGAACGCCATCATCACCAATCCCATGTTGGCGCCGCGGATCAACGCCTACTGGGAGAAGGCGGGCGGCACGATCCAGTTCGTCGCCCAGCCGCGGGGGACGACCGAGTCGGAGCTCCTCGACGGGATCAAGTACTCGATCGACCACGGGGCCTGCGCCGCCTACGTGCAGGGTGCCAACACGGATGCAATGGCCCGCCAGGGGAGGTTCGACTTGCTGGCCCTCGCCCTGGAGACCATTCGCGACGGCGGTTTGCCGGCGGGGCTGGGCGCCCACGCGCTCTCCACGCTCCAGGGCTGCGTGGCCGCCGGGCTCGAGCCCGACTTCTGGATGAAGACGTTCCACCACCACAACTACTGGTCCGCCCGGCCCGACGAGGAGTATGCCGACAACCGCTGGTGCGAGGACCCGGAAGAGACCATCGAATTCATGAAGGAGCGGGAGGAGCCCTTCATCGCCTTCAAAGTCCTCGCCGCCGGCGCCATCCACCCTCGCGACGGCCTCCGCTACGCCTTCGGCAACGGCGCCGACTTCGTCTGCCTGGGGATGTTCGACTTCCAGGTGGTCGAAGACGTGAACTATGCCCTGGCCGCCCTCGAGGCCGCCCAGCAGCGCGAGCGCCCCTGGCGGGCATGAGGAGAGCCGTTCTCTACCTGCGGAGGAGCGGACAGCCGCTGGGATGCTAGACTTGCTCGGGCCGCCGCGGGCGGTCGTTTTTCCCGGCACCGGGTGCATAGTCTGGACTCCATGAGCTACACGATCACCCCCCTCGATCCGCAAGGCCACCAGTCGGCGCTACTCGACCTTTGGAGCCGAAACTTCCCCGGCGCCGGCGCCGCCCGCTTCCACTGGCTCTACGAGCACGGTCCGGCGCACGGGTGGATCGCCCACCGCCAGGGCGGCGAGGTCGTCGGCGGAGCCGGGCTCATGCGGCGGCGTATGGTCGTCTTCGGCGAGACAGTCACTGCCGGGCAGGCCATCGATCTGAACGTCGACCGCCGGCACCGGGCCTTCGGCCCGGCCCGGGCGCTGGAGGGGGCGGTGTCGGCCGCCGTTGCCGACGGCGCCTTGGGATTGATTTACGCCCTGCCCAACCGGCAGTCGGAGGCGATCTTCCGCCGTGCGGGCTATCGGGAGGTTGGGTGCTTGGAGCGGTGGGTCAGGCCGCTCCGCTGGGAATCGGTGCTCCGGCACCGCGCCCCGGCGTCCCTCCCGGGACGCCTCCTGCTGCGCTGTGCCGACGGGCTGCTGGCCCTCTGCTCCCGCGAGACCTTTTCTCCCGCGCCGCGGCGACTCCGCGCGGAAGTCCAGGATGGTTTCGATACCCGCTTCGACGCGCTTTGGGAGCGGGCTGCGAAGAATGTTCGCGTGGCGGGTGAGCGGACGCAGGCCTACCTGAACTGGCGGTTCGGGAGCTGCCCGGGGGCAGAGCATCGCGTCCTCGGCATCTCCAACGAGGATCGCGAACTGCTCGCCTATGTGGTATTCTCGCGGCACGGGGACACCGTCGCCATCGACGATTTCCTCGCCTTGGCGCCCCACGGGCTGGATGCGGCACTGCAGCAGCTGCTCCGGCGCGTGCGCGGCGAGGGGGCCCATAGAGTGGTTGCGGCTTTCCTGGGCAGCCCCGCCGTGGCGCGGCGGTTCCGCCGCTTCGGCTTCTGGCGCCGGCCTTCAGAGTGGAAACTCGTGGTTCAGGGCGAGGCGGGTAGCGAGGCCGCTCTGGAGGACGCCCTTTTCGATCCGGCGAACTGGCACTTGACGCGGGCCGATATCGACACGGACGAAGACGAATAGGAGTTGAAGATGTCGCGATACACCCGAGGCCGAGGTGGAACACCTTGCCCGAGTGCTCGACGAAACCGGCTGCCCTGCCGTCAAGTTCCGCGTCGGCGGGCTGGGCTATTCACAGATGATCCACTTCGTCTCCTGCATGCCCAACCTCTATGATTACCAGGAGTACAAGGGCGACGTCCGCCAGACCGGCGGCTGGTTCGATCCGCCCATCGTCCTCCGCGAAGGGAAGCTCAGCGTGCCTACCGCCCCGGGTTTCGGCATGGTCGCTGCCGCCGACCTGGTCCGCGGCGCTCAAGAGGTCGGCTGATCGGTCCGTCCCCCTGCCGGCTGGTCCGGCGCGCAGAGTGTCCCAGGCTCCCCATGCCAAAGCAGTCCCTTCCATTCACCGGGGGTGAACCGATCGCGACCGCTGGGAAGCGGGATGTCTCCCGGATCGGCGAAGGGATCGGGTTGGGGCCTTCCATCTGCTGCATGGGTGCGAATGCGGTTACGAGATCCTGGTGGTTTCGGTGACGGCCGGTGATGTTGCTGCGGCCTTGCCCCGGCGACGGTTCCGTGCCATGATCCCCGTGCCGCGGCACGGCACGGACCGCCGCGAAGCAGATCCCCTATATGGTGGAGGAACCCGCTGCAGATGCCGTTGTCGTCCAACCCCTCGACCGAACACTTTGCCGAGCCGGTGCTCGATCACGTCCGCAGGGATTTCGTCCGCGTCCACGACGACGAATCGGTGGGTGGGGCCCTGGCGGGAGTTCGTAGCCGTCCACTGGGGGGGCGAGTCGTCTATTTCTACGTCGTCGACCGCGCCGGGCGGCTCGTGGGGGTGGTTCCCACCAGGCGACTGCTGCTCAGCGGACCGGAGACCCCCATCCGCGACATCATGGAGCGGCGGGTGATCACCCTCCCTTCGTCGGCAACCCTCCTGGACGCCTGCGAGTTCTTCCTCTTCCACCGCCTGCTGGCCCTTCCGGTCGTCGACGAGGAGGGGCGGATCGTGGGTGTGGTGGACGTCGAGTTGTACACCGACGAGATCTCCGAGCTCGCGCGTCACGAGGAGAACGAAGACGTCTTCCAGCTCATCGGCGTCCGCCTGGCTCAGGTTCGCCAGGCCTCGGTGCCCATGGCCGTGGGGCGGCGCTTCCCCTGGCTGCTGGTGAACATCGCCGGTGGGCTGGCCTGCGCGGTCCTCTCGGGCTACTTCGAAGACGTCCTCAGCCAAGTGATCGCTCTGGCTCTCTACATCCCCGTGGTGTTGGCTCTGGCCGAGAGCGTGAGCATTCAGTCGCTCACGCTCACACTGCAAGCGCACGACGTACAGCGGTTCCAATGGGGGGTGGCATTCCGTGCTCTGCGTCGCGAGGCAGGCATCGGCCTCTCGCTCGGCACGGCCGCGGGGGGCGTGGTCGCTTTGGCGGCGGTCCTCTGGCAGCAGGATCCGCTCTTGGCGCTGAGCATCCTGCTGGGAATCCTCTTTTCCGTTGCCACGGCGGCCCTTTATGGCCTGGCGGTCCCCACCACGCTGCGAGCGCTCCAGCGCGATCCCAAGCTCGCCTCGGGGCCCATGGTGCTGGCCATGACCGACCTGACGACGCTCTTCTACTACTT
This sequence comes from Planctomycetales bacterium, assembly GCA_007119795.1. The sequence goes on from SKOZ01000076.1 coordinate 19,618, forward strand.
CGGCGTCGCCGCGTGGCTCTTCTCGTAGCGGTCCGTTCCTCACTTTCTGGCCACCTGGAGGTGGCCCCCGCGAGCGGTTGAAAGAAAAGATCGCAAGGGCTATACTGACCCGACTATCGAGTCGGCAAGAGTAGTGTGTCGGCGGTATGCCTCGGCGGTTTCCGGCCCCCATCGGCACGATCCGGGTGGCCGTTCACAAGGAGAACGACAACGATGACCATGGACAAGAGCCTCCGCATTCGCGCGGGGATGGTGCGTCCGCGGAGCGTGCTCACCCGTGGCGAGCGGATCGCGCGGCTGAAGGCCGCCGACCGTTGGCAGGAGGGCGATTCCCCCCTGGCCCTGCCCAAGGTGCGGGTCTACAAGCTCTCATTGAAGAAAAAGAAGAAGCGCCGCGACGAGGACGAGGCCGAGAAGGGCGGCAAGAAGAAGTAGCGTCGCCGGTGCGGGCAGCCGCGCCTTCCCTTGAGGACTTTCCCCGTCAGCAGGGCTTCATGCGCGTTCGCCTCGACTACGACCGGAGCGGCCTGGAGGTGGAACTCCCTGACGGGCCGCTGGTGAAGTGCCTCGGCTTTCAGGCCGCGGAGCCGTTGGACGACCCCGCCGCGGCGGTGGCGGCGCGGCTCGCTGCGCCGACGGGCACGCCCTCGCTGGCCGAGCTGGCCCGGGGACGCCGCGACGCCTGCGTGGTCATCAGCGACGTCACCCGCCCCGTCCCCAATGCCCTGCTCTTGCCGCCCATCCTGCAGACACTCGAGGCGGCGGGTATCGCGCAGGACCACATCGTCATCCTCGTGGCCACCGGCCTGCACCGGCCCAACGAGGGCGCCGAGCTCCGCGACATGGTCGGTGCCGAGGTCTTCCGCCGCTATCGCATCGTCAACCATGCCGGCCGCAACCAGGAAGAACACACCTACCTCGGTGAAAGCCCCGAGGGTGTGCCCATCTGGATCGACTCGCGATACGTCGACGCCGACCTGAAGATCACCACCGGCCTGATCGAGCCCCACTTCATGGCCGGGTTCTCCGGCGGCCGCAAGCTCATCTGCCCGGGCATCGCCTCGCTCGAGACGGTCCGTGTCTGGCACGGCCCGCGGTTCCTCGAGCACCCCAACGCCCGGGCCGGCTGCCTCGCGGGCAACCCGGTCCACGAAGAGAACACCTGGATCGCCCGCGAAGCCGGCTGCGACTTCATCGTCAACGTAGCCCTCGACGAAAAGCGGCGGGTGCTCACCGTAGTGGCGGGCGATATGGAGGCGGCCTTTGCCGAAGGAGTCGCCTTCGTCCGCGAGTTGGTCCGCGATACGGTCCCCGAGCCGGTCGACGTGGTGGTCACCAGCTCGGCCGGCCATCCGCTCGACACGACCTTCTACCAGTCCGTCAAGGGGATGGTCGCCGCCCTGCCGATCGTCAAGCCGGGGGGGACGATCGTGCTGGCCGCGGGAATGCGGGAGGGGATCGGCAGCCCGGAGTTCACCCGCCTCTTCGACGAGCACCCTTCGCTCGAGGCCTTCATGGAGCGGATCCTTTCCGGGCAGTACTTCATGCTCGACCAGTGGCAGCTCGAGGAGCTGGCCAAGGTGCGGCGCCACGCCCGCGTCCGCGTGCTCAGCGACGGGTTGCCCCCCGACACCCTCCGGCGGCTCTTCGTCGAGCCTGCCGCGAGCGTCGAATCGGCCGTAGCCGAGGCGCTCGCCGAAGCCGGTCCTGCGGCCACCCTGGCCGCCATCCCCAAGGGTCCCTACTGCCTCGCCGAGCTGGCTCCCGAGCAGCCCGCGCCGCCGGCATCATCGTAGCTCCGGCGGCGCGCGGGGCAAGGCGGGCGGGGGGAGTTGGGGATTCGGGGACGCGTCCGAGGTGGGTGGGACCGAAAACCGAACACATCCTCTCCGCTCCCGGCGCGCGCAACGGACAACGGGCCATTTCGCTCGGGACGGGCGGGGCTCGAGCCATGGTGTGGGTGAGGCGGCCGTCTCGCCCGGCGGGGGCGGAGGGTGTAGAATCAGCGGCGGTCGAGAGGGGCGTTGGTGGCTTGCCCCGGGGCAAGCAGCGTGCCCTTCGGCGGCCAGGCACGGGACACACCCGCCGAACATGGGGAGTTGTGTGTCGCCCGGTTTCGAGTTCGAGGAGGGTCCGGAGCGTTGGAAAACGCGGAGAAAGTTTATATCGTCGGCGTTCACGAGGACGGCCTGGAAGACATGACCCGCGCGGCGCGGCAGTGTGTCGAGGCGGCGGAGGTCCTCATCGGTGAGGGGGATGTCCTGGCCCTGGTCCCGGAGGTGGGTGCCGAACGCCTGGCGGTGAAGGCCGACATGGCCGATTACGTCCGCGCCATCGAGGCGGCCTCGGGACGGCGGGCCGTGGTCCTCGCCCTGGGAGACCCCCTATTCTATGGGACAGCCCAGCACCTGTGCGAGCAATTGGGAAAGGACCACTTCGAGGTCATCCCCCACGTCACCACGATGCAGCGGGCTTTTGCCCGCGTCAAGGAGAGCTGGGACGAGGCCTTCCTTACGAACCTGGCCGACCACAGCGTGGCGAGCGTGGTCGAGGGCTGCCGGGTGGCCGAAAAGGTAGGGCTCTTCACCACCGAGTCCTGCCCACCCCCGCTGGTCGCCCGTACGCTCCTCGAACAGGGGATCGACTACTTCACCGGCTACGTCTGCGAGAACCTCGGGTCGCCCCAGGAGCGGGTGACGCAGGGGGAGCTGGCCGAGCTCGCCGAGATGGAGTTCACGCCGCTGAACGTGATGATCCTCGTCCGCAAGCCGTCGGTCCCCGACCGCCCTTCGGAGACGATGGGCCGCCGGCTTTTCGGCAATCCCGACGAGGTCTTCCTCCAGTCGCGTCCCAAACGGGGCCTCCTCACCCCGGCGGAGATCCGCGCCGTGGCCTTAGCAGAGCTCGACCTGGGGCCGGCGAGCGTCGTCTGGGACGTGGGTGCGGGGAGCGGCTCGCTGGCCGTCGAGGCCGCGCAGATCGCCCGCGAGGGCAAGGTCTTCGCCATCGAGATGGACCCCGAGGACCACCTCCTGATCGAAGAGAACGCCCGCCGCTTCCAGGTGGAGAACCTGGTGGGGGTCCTGGGCCGTGCCCCCGAGGCCTGGGCGGACCTGCCCGATCCGGACGCCGTCTTCGTCGGCGGCAGCGGCCGAGGCGTCAGCCGCCTGGTCGAGGCGGCCTGCCGGCGGCTGCGGACCGGCGGCCGCCTCGTGGCCACCATGGGGAGCATCGACAACGTCGCCGAGACCTACCGCCTGCTCCACGAGCTCACGCCCGACACCAAGGTGTGGATGCTCAACTTCGCCCGCGGCAACTACCAGATGGGCCGGGTGCGGTTCGAGGCTCTCACCCCCACGTTCTTGATCTCCATGATCAAGCCGCGCGGCCGTGCGTAGGGAACCCGGGGAGGAGCAGCGATGCCGGAACCGCGACGCGACGACACCCTCGACGTCATCGCCGTGGGGGCCCACCCCGACGACGTGGAGATCGGCTGCGGGGGGACGGTGGCCCGCCTGGCGCAGCAGGGATACCGGGTGGGGATCATCGATCTAACCGATGGCGAGCCCACGCCCGGGTCGCTCGGACCGGAGGTCCGCCTGGCCGAGGCGCAGCAGGCCGCCGAAATCCTGGGGGCGGCGGTGCGAGTGACGCTGGAGCTGCCCAACCGCCGGCTCTTCGACGGCTTCGAGGCCCGCGTGGCCCTGGCTCGTGAGTTTCGCCGCTACCGGCCGCGGTTGGTCCTGGGCCTCGGCGACCGCACGCCCATGGCCTCGCCCGACCATTACCAGGCGATGCTCATCACCGAGGCGGCGGTCTTCTATTCCAAGCTCACGAAGTGGGAGGAGCATTTCCAGGATCTGCCGCCGCACACCATCCCCGTGCATCTGCACTACTTCCTCGCCTTCCGCCAGCTCGCCCCCACCGCCACCGGGGGGATCGTCTTCGATATCGGCGACAGGGTGGAAGCGAAGATCACCGCCGTAGCCTGCTACCAGTCGCAGTTCGACCCGGAACGGACCTACGTGTTCGACCGCCTTCGCCGCTTCGCCGAGCAGCAGGGGATGGCAGCCGGCTTCGCAGCCGGAGAGGTCCTGGCTTCGCCCACGGCTCTGGGGACCCACGACCTGATGGCCTTCCTCTTCGCCTCGGGTGCCACGTAGCCCCGGCGACGACCGTGGCGGAGCGGGGGCCTGGAAGCCCGGGAAGCCGGCCGACTTCCCGCGAGTTCCCCTACGGCTGCGGCTCGACGAGGACGGCCCACGGGCCGGGGCCCGGCGTGCTCAGCGCGACGCTGCTCCCGCCCTCGAGGGTCGCCTCGTCGGCCCAGCGGCTCTGGGCGACGTCGAGCCAGCGGGCCTGTTGGGCCCCCTCTGCGACCGAGAGGTCGAGGGTGACGCCGCCGCCATCGGGGAAGTAGAGGGCGTACTGCCGGCCCGGCTGGGCCAGGCAATAGGCCTCGTTCTCGGCCCGGTCGCTGAGCAGGTCGTCGTGGGGGCGGCAAGCGAAAACGTCCATGGCATCGGTGAGCATCCGCACACTGCGGAGGTGGCGGCGGGCCTCTTCTCCCAGCCCCAGCCCCGCCGGGGGGCGGTGGAAGCGGCTCGATGCCGAGCCGCCGAAGATGTTCCGCCAGAACGTCTCGGCAGCGTCGCGGCTGCTGTCCGCCCAGACCGGCCCGGTGTCGGCACCGTAGATCTTCGTGTGGTGGATCGGTCGCGGCCGCTCGGCGAGGTACTCGTAGACGAACCGCAAGCTGTCGCGGTTCACCTGGCCGCGCTGGAAGCTGTTCTGCGAGGCCTCGAAGTAGGAATAGACGTCGGGCCGGTCGAGCACGGCGCGGTGCGCCGGATGGCGCATCTCCAGCGCCCAGTGCATCTCGGTGACCTCGATTTGCGTTCCGGCCTCCTCCGCCCGCCGCCGCAGGTGGTCCGCCCAGTACCAGCCCCACTCGGGCGAGTACTCCGTGTGGATCTCGTTGCTGATGCAGTAGAGGACGTGGTCGTAGCGGAGGGTATGTTCGAGGACGCGGTCGACGAAGCGCCGCTGCCAGCCGACGAGCTCGACGTCGTTGTTGACCGCGGGCACGGAGTGGAAGAATGCGTGGGGCTCGCCCACCGATTCGCCGCCACGGTAGACTGGCCGGGGCGCCCGGCGGGGGAGGCGGGTGGTGTCGAACGTGTAGTTGACGTTGTTGTCGGGATGCCAGGGACTGAGCTCCCACAGGTCTTCCCGCAGACCATGGATCTGCCCCAGGAGGTCCCAGGGGTCGAAGAGTTCGACCTGGACGATAATCTCCCGCCGGTGCGTCTGCCGGAGGAGGTTTTCGAAGCGGTCCCAGTAGGCTTCGTTCCACCGGCCCAGGTCGTAGCGCTCGCCTTCGCGGGCGAAGGGCTGGAGGTTTCCTTCGTCGCGGCTGGACATCGTGTTGCGGATGACGTTGCCGCCTGCGGAAACCAGGAGGTCCAACTGCTCGGCAAGGGCCCCGCCGCTCCACTGGAAGAGGTTGTCGTCGTCGCTGCCGCCGAGGAGGAGGACCGGCCGGCCGGCATACTGCCAATAGCGCGGGTTCTCGCTGTAGGGCTGGATGCGATGGGCCTCGTCGGCCGCCGCGGTCCTCACGGCCGGCCACCCCCCGATCAATGTCGCCGTCGCCACACCCAATAGGAAGGGGATGCCCGCGGAGAAACATCGTCGATGGATCATGGCTTTCGGCTCCTGACTCGATGCTCCCAAGTACGGAGGCTCTTCCGGTACCCGCGGCCGGCACGCCGGCGCCGCCACACACCAGGTCCGGCAAGCGCTTCGTCGCATCGTGTTGGCCTCCAGAAAAAAAGGCCCCCATGAGTGCATACCATTAGGGCATACGGTGCCGGCCCGGGCAAGAGCCGGCCTCCCCGCCGATCGATGGAGCCTGCCCATTGGAAATCCAATGCACGGGTCGACCCGACCACCACCGCGTCCGTTCGTTGCGTTTCGCGCCGCTTCAGAAACGTGTCACAACGTCCCGTCACCGGCCACCTGCGCTTCTTCACCAAGGTGAACCGCCGCGTCGACGTGCTTGACCGGACCCGCAAGGGCACGCATATTAGTACTCCCGTTGCCGAAGCCCGTCGCCACGCCCCTCCGGAGCGCACAGGGGGGTGCCGACCCAACCGATAAGATGCCGCTATGGGTTTGCTCAACGGTATGGTCGCCCGGGAAGACACCCCTTCCGTATCCACCAGAACGATTGTGGTCCTCTGCGCGGGCTTGGCAGCCGGTTGGATCGGTGCCGGCTCGGTCGGGGCGCTCCTCGAACCGATGCGGGTTGCCCTGGTCGGCCTCGGCCTGACCGTGGCCGTGTCGGCGGCCCGCCCGAATCGCCAGGTCTGGCTGCGGCTGGGGGGGCTGGCGGTGGCGACCGCGCTCTTCGCGTGGCTGCTCCCGGCCGGAGCGGTATTCTGGGTGCTCGTCTGCGCGGCAACTCTGGCCGTACTGGCCACGGGGCGGGCCGACGCGGCGCTCGCCGCCCCGGGCGCGGAGGGGGTGCGGTGGCGACCGCCGCGACCCGAGGTCCTGCTGGCGGGGGCCTGCTCGTTGGTGGTGCTGGCACTCTACCGGTTGGCGGTGACCTCGATCGGGAGCGTCTGGTGGGTAACGGACCGGCTCGGCGGGTTGCTGGCCGCGGCGGCGGGAGAGCTGACCGCCCGCCCGCTGGACGTGGGTGCCACCTACGCCGGCCTCGACATGTTGGTTCTCTCAGGGACGTTCTACGCCCTCTGGCTCCGCGCCGCCCCGCCGCCCCGCCGCCGCGCCGCACTCTGGGGTGCGGCGGCGATCGTCGGCGCCCATGCCCTGTACCTGGGCGTACTCGCCCACTGGCACGACCTCCGCGCGGCGCTCCCGCCGCCGCCGGAGGTGACGATATCTTCACCCTTCGAGCCGGTTCCCTGGAGCCTGAGCGCCGCGCTCGCCTCGCTCCTTCCCTGGAATCTCCCCGCCCTGGCCGTCGTTCTCCACACCGGCGTCCTGGCGGCGCTGGCACGCTTTGGGCGCTGGGACGACCGGCGCCTGGCCGCAGCTGCTGCCGAAGGCGAGCAGCCCCCCGCGCGCACGTCCCGGGGCCGAGCGCCCGGAGACTTCACGCCGCCTTCCGGAAAGAAGGTCGCACTCGACCTGGGGCCGATCGTGCTCGCCCTGGCGGTCCCCTTGCTGGTCGCCTTCGCCCTGCCCAACGGGGACCTTACCGGACGGCGCGTCGTCGTCTACGCCGAGGGGCACATCGATTTCGATCGCCCCGAGCACGGCAATTACGGCCGCCGCGCCATGGGGCTCCACGGCATGATCCCCGCGCTGGTGGCCAGCCTCGGCGGCCAGGCCGTGATCTCCGACGCCCTCTCCGCCGAGGAGCTCGCCGAGGCGGACGTGGTCGTGTTGATCCATCCCGTCCAGCGTTGGCCGGAGGATCGCTTGGAGCGGCTTTGGGAACACGTGCGCCAGGGCGGCTCCCTGCTCGTGGCCGGCGAGCCGGAGCGTTTCGAGGACGGCCAGGAGAGCGGTTTCAACGCGGCGGTGAAGCCGACGGGCATCCGCTTCCGCCGCGACACGGTCATCTGCAGCGACGGCGACTGGCAGCACTCGGTGATTCCGCTCTCCCACCCGAGCACCGTGGGCCTGAGAGGAGCGGGGAACCACTACGGCTTCTTCTTCCCGGCCTCGCTGGAGATCCCCTTCACCGCTCGGCCCTTCCTCGTGGGAGACCGCGGCTGGAGCAACCCGGGCAGCGACGCCCTCCTGACGGCCGTCTGGGCGCTGGAGCCGGGCGAGCGTTTCGGCGACCTCGTGCTCGCCGCCGAGTCCCGTCTCGGCCGCGGCCGCGTAGTCGTCTGGGGCGATACCTCGCCATTGACCAATGAGGGTTATGTCTCCGCGTACACCTTCGTCGCCCGCACGCTGGCCTACCTGGCCGATCGCGGCTCCGGCCCCCACGCCTACTGGCGGCAGGCCCTGGGATTGGCCGGCCTGGTCGGCCTGGCGGTGCTGCTCTCCCTGGCGCTCCATTGGGGACGGCTGCTGGCGGCGTCGGCGACCCTGGTCGTGGCCCTGGGGGTATGCGGAACCCTGGCCGAACACTTCGGCCGGGCGGTTCCCGACGGGCGGCGAGGTCTCCTGAAAGACGGCGGCGCGCCCCACGGCGTCGCCTACATCACCGCCACGCACATGGAGGCCTACAACGAACAGAACTGGTCCGACGACAGCATCTCCGGGCTCACGCACGCCTTGATGCGCAGCGGGCTGCTCCCCTTCATGATGCCTCAGTTGAGTTCCGAGCGGCTGGAACGGGCAGCCCTGGTGATCGCGGTCGCCCCGCAGCGGGGCTATACGGCGGCGGAGCGCGCCCGGATCCGCCGGTACGTGGAGGGGGGCGGCATCTTCATCTGCTCGGTGGGGGCCGAAGAGAGCCGCCCGGCGGCCTCGCTGTTGGCCGAGTTCGGCCTGGCGGTCCCCCCCTCGCCCGTCCCGGCAAGAGAAAACGTTCGCGAGCCGCGGCCCGTTGGCCGCAAGCGGGTTCCCTTCTACCAGGACGACGAGGGTGACGTGGCCTACGCCCTGACCTACTCCGGCTGGGCGATCGAGACCGGACAGGGGCCGTACTCCAACCTTCTCGCCCGTGAGGTCGACGACCAGCCGGAATCGATCGCCGTCTCCCGCCCCGTCGACCAGGGCCGTTTCATTCTCATCGCCGACAGCGGCTTCGCCATGACGAAGAATCTGGAGACCATCAGTGGTGACCCCCTCATGGGCAACCGCGACAATGCGCACTTCTGGCGCTGGCTCCTGAGCGACCTCTTCGAGCGGCAGACGTGGACGCCGCCGACCGAGCCGCCCGGTGACGAGTCGCCCGGGGTGGGGCTGCCGGACGAGCCCCCGGCGGAACCCATGCCCGATGTCCCTGACCTGCTCCCGCTCCCCCGGTTGCCTCGGCCCGGCGATCTCCCGCCGCCCGACCCGGAATTCGAGCTCGCCCCACCCGACCTGGATGCCGATCTGGCACCAGCCGATGTCGAGCCGCCGCCAGCCGATGTTGCGCCGCCACCCGACGCCGAGCCGCCACGGGCTGACGGGGAGGACTCGTAACTCGCTGCGGGCGGGAGGGGCTCGCGGGCAGCCCCCGTTGTAACGGATGCACGGGTGCGGAAGGTCACGCAGTCCGAGGTGACAGGACTGCGGGCGGCGGCTGGTGGCGGTCGATCCTCGTTAGACCGGGTAAGGGGGCGAGGGTAGATAACGCCAAGTGTCCTGGCGGTCGGTTCACCGCCCGGAGCCGAAGCAGGCCGACGTTCGCGGCTCCCGAGAGGGCTGGATGCGGGGGGCTGAACTGCAGGCAGCCGATGCGCGGAAGGACCGCTGGTGGCTGGACTTGCGCAGTCCGGTAGATGATAATGAGTCCAAGGTGGGTCTACGCTGCAACCCTTACCCAAGGGGTCTCCGTTGAGGCGAGGCAGAAGTGGTCTTAACGCATTGGCTGAGCTTGATGGCCGCGTTGGCGATCCTCGGGGGCTTGGTCGCCGTAGGATGGTACGTGATCCCCAAACTTCGTGCCAAGGCGTTACAGAACGAACGGGACAACGCCGATTGGCTGGCAAACTTCCGCGAATTACGGGAGCGGGGTGAGCTAAGCGAAGCAGAATTCCGAACAATTAGAACGACGCTGGCCGGACAGTACCAGTCGAAGCTAAAGGATAGCGAGGAAACGGGTTCGTGACGCGGCGCCCGCCCTGCGGCGCCGGACGGAGCGCGCGGGTTGGCGGTCGAAGCCGGATGAGCCCCTCCGTGAGCGGGAGCGCTTCGCACTCCTGCGGCTCGGAAGTGGCAGTCGTTCGACCTCGTCCCTCAGGAACCGTGGGTGTTGCGGCACCCGCGGTGCATTTCGGCCCTTTCGAGCGATACCCCCGAAGTGACCCACCCATCAGCAGGCCCCCCTGCTGATGGAACCGCGAGCATCATAAGGATACGGCATGCCCTCAGGACGGGATTTCTCCAGCGGCCGGCGCACGGGCGGCACCACGAAGAAGAACGCCTTCTGCTCATTCTGTCGCAAGAGCTACCGCGACGTCGGCCCCCTCGTCGAGGGGCCTGGCGACGTCTACATCTGCGGCGAGTGCATCGATCTCTGCCAGTCGATCCTCGAGCAGGAGCGACGGCGCCGGGGCACGAGCAAGACGCTCTTCAATCGCATCCCCACGCCGCGTGAGATCGTCGCCGCGCTGGACGAGTATGTCGTCGGACAGGAGCACGCCAAGAAGGTCCTCGCCGTGGCGGTCCACAGCCACTACAAGCGGCTCATGCACGGCCGCGAGTCGAGTGACGTGGAGATCGACAAGTCGAACATCCTCCTCATCGGGCCCACCGGGTCGGGGAAGACGCTCCTCGCCCGGACGCTGGCCCGCATCCTCGACGTCCCCTTCGCCATCGGCGACGCCACGACGCTTACCGAGGCCGGCTACGTTGGCGAGGACGTGGAGAACCTCCTGCTCAAGCTGCTCCATGCCGCCGACTTCGACATCGAGGCCGCCCAGCGGGGCGTCCTGTACATCGACGAGATCGACAAGATCGGCAAGACCAGCCACAATGTCTCCATCACCCGCGACGTCTCCGGCGAGGGGGTGCAGCAGGCCCTGTTGAAGATGCTCGAGGGGACCACCGCCAACGTGCCGCCACAAGGTGGACGCAAGCACCCCGAGCAGCAATATATCCAGATCGACACCACGAATATCCTGTTCATCTGCGGGGGGACCTTCGTAGGCCTCGACAAGATCGTCGGCAAGCGCCTCGGCCAGCGGACGATCGGCTTTGGGCAGAAGGACGACGTCCGCGGCGAACTGGGGCTCGGCGAGCTGCTCGCCCAGGTGACCAGCGACGACATCCTCGAGTTCGGCCTGATCCCCGAACTGGTCGGCCGGCTGCCGGTCATTTCGCCGCTGGGGCCCCTGGACGTGGACGCGCTGGTGCGGATCCTGACCGAACCGAAGAATGCCCTCGTCAAGCAGTACCGCGAGCTCTTCGCCATGGAGGAGGCCGAGCTCGATTTCTCCGCCGAGGCGCTGCGAGCCATCGCCGAGCGGGCCCACGGCAGGGAGACCGGCGCCCGCGGTCTGCGGTCGATCATCGAGGAAGTGATGCTCGACATCATGTTCGAGCTCCCCGACCAGCAGCGCGGAGCGCGGTTCCTGGTCACCGACGAGATCGTCCATGGCCGGGAGCGGCTCTTCCCCTTGCCCGAGCCGAAGAACAAGAGCGCCTAGCCTCCACGCCGCCGGGGTCCCGGCGGGGGATTGCCTCCGCCGGTCACCGCGATGTCCTCAGTAGAGAAAGGGGCGCTTCCCCCCGGGAATTGCCGGCAGCGACTAGCCGGAATCCACTCGCCCTCGGTGCCGCACCGCCGGCGGGTATCTAAGTCAAGATTCGGCAACAAGTTGCGTCGAGTGGGCGCACGAAGATTCGAACTTCGGACCTCGTCCTTATCAGGGACGCGCTCTAACCAACTGAGCTATGCGCCCAAAAACACGTAATACGCTGGAGCGGCGGGGCTGAGGAGCGGCCTCTCTCTTTTCCGACACAGGTCGGCGAGTCGCGGATCGCGCCGTGTCGCGACATCCGGCGGCGGCACTTCAGCGCGAGCGCTCCACTGTGCCCGCGAAATGCCTATTCTATCAACGGCCGGAAGCGTGTCAAACCATCCTTCTGGCTGTTCGGAGTTCACCATAGGAGTGAGCTCTTGGGAGTGGCCTGCCCACGGCTATCAATCCCCCCTCTACAGGTCAGCGGCCGACATTGGCTCGCGCAGCAGGTGGGAGGCGGCGTCGCGCGAGGG
>SKOZ01000037.1 GCA_007119795.1 Planctomycetales bacterium
AGGTTCGCCCCCCGAAGATCCGCCTTGTTCAAGTTCACTTCCTGGAGGTTCGCGTTGCGGAGGTTTGCCCCTTGAAGGGACGCTTTGCAGAAGGTCGCCCCCTGGAGGTTTGCTCCCTCGATGTTCGTTTCGTGAAGATCAACCTCGACGAGTTCCGCTTCGCTGAGGTCGAGCGCCGCCTCAGAATCCCCCTGCTTCTCACGCCACGTCTCGATGGCGTGTTTGCCGTTCTTGGCGATCTCTACGTGTTCGGGAATCGCCATGGTGAACGCTCCTTGCAAGTCAGACCGACGAATTGGGGGATACGGCCGCGGAGAGGATGCGTAACGTTCTGGCAGATGTCAAACAGGGAAGCGGAGACGTGGAGCAACGGATCGAGGCCTTCGGCGAGGCGGGTAAGGACGCTTGGGAGGCGGCTCGCGACGACCTGGAGGAAGCTTTTCGTCGCCGGGCAAGCGCCTACCAGGATGCGCGCGAATCGCTCGAAAACGCGGGCGCTCCCGAAGACGGGGTCAACGAGAACGGAAAAAAACCCGAGCGCCCCCCTCCGCCCTCGGTAGCGTCGAGCCGCCGGCTGCGGCCTAGAGAACGCAGAGGCCGCGCGGCCAGCCCCGCGAATGGCCGGGGCGCCGCCTTGCCACCCATGGGCGGATTGTAGCGGCCCTATTTCGCCTTCACGGCAATCCGCCGCGCGGCAGACGCGCCCGTCTTCTCCGCCCGCACGGTGAGCACCCCGTTGGCGCACTCCGCCTGCATCTTGTCCGGGTCGACCCCGGCCGGCAGCGGGATCACGCGGCGGAAAGCGCCGTAGCGGCTCTCGCGGTGGTAGGTGTCGCCACGGCTCCGCTCGGTCGACTCCTCCTTCTTGCCGGTGATCGTCATCTGATTGCCCGCAACGCTCACGTCGACGTCCTCCGGGTCGATACCGGGCACCTCGGCGCGCACCGTCACCTCTTTGTCGGACTCGCCCACGTCGATCACCGGCATCCAGGGGCCCTCCCCTTCGCCGGACCATGCCGGCAGGGCGGATGGATCGCGCGCGAACCTTTGGAACATGCGATCCAGTTCGCCGCGAAGATTGGTCAAGGGGGGCGCCTCGCGGCCCTCGTCCCCTTGCTCCCTACCCCAGGGAATGAGATTCTTCAGCATCGCGTACCTCCGTTCGTTTGTTGGGGCGGCCCCTTCGGGCCGCCGGTCCTCGTCGAGCTCGCCGGCTCACTCGGCCTTGACGGCGATCTTCCGCGGCCGAGCCGACGCCCCCTTGGGCAGGTGGAGCCTCAACACTCCGTCGGCGCACTCCGCGGAAATCTTGTCCGCATCGACGGCCTCACCGATGCGGAAGGTGCGGTAGAAGTCGGCGACGCCGTACTCCCGCAGCAGAAACTGTGTCTCTGCCGGCAGCCGCTCGGCAACGCGTGCGTGGATCGTCAACAGACCGTTCTCGAAGTCGATGTCGATCTCCTCGCCCTTTGCTCCGGGCACGTCGGCCAGCACGACCAGTTCGTTTTCCTTCTCCAAGATGTCGACATTGGGGCGGTAGTAATACCCGCTGCGAGTGCTTTCGGCGGGACGCAAGTCTTGCGTCTCCGGTCGGGTCATCGTGGTTTGCTCGGTGGCCATGGTCGGTAATCCTCCTTGGTTTCTGGTAGTTGTGTCCGATGACCTGTTCGCCGCCGCAACCGGCGAGAACAGAGGTGCCCAGGGCTGGGGGTGGTGTCCCGGGGAATGGGGAGGGCTGGTCCGCCCTACCCCCCTCGGGGACCGCCCTGTCCCTGGCCGCCCGCGGCGACCTTGATCTTCCGCGGCCGGGCCGAGGGGGCTTTGGGAAGCTGGACCAGGAGGACACCGTCGTGCAGCTCGGCATGCACGTTGTCGGCATCCACCTCGACGGGCAGCCGCAGGACGCGGGTGAAGGTTCCCGCCGGCCGTTCCCGCCGGTGGTAGGTGACCCCATCCTCCTCGACCGCCTGGCGATCGACCTTCAGCGACAGCTCGTCGGCGACCACGGAGAGTTCGACGTCATCCTCCTTCGCACCCGGAACCTCGACCTCCACGAACAGCGCCTCCTCGTTCTCCCAGACGTTGACCGCCGGCTGGAAGCGTGGGGCGGCTCTCGGAGCGTTGCCCAGAAAGCCCGTCAGCAGGCGATCCACCTCATCGCGCAACTGCTGGACGGGATACGGCGACCGTTCCAAGTCAAACATCATCATCTTCCTCCGTTCTTCAGATTCCAACGCAGGGGCGAACCCCCTTCGATTGCACCGTGCGGTCCGTTGCCGCGTACCTCCTCGGGCCACCGGCGTCGCCGGCGACTGTTCCGTATCCATTCGGTGGAGCAAACCTTGTGCCACGGCTTGAACTGGCGACACACGACAATGCCGTCGATCTCATAAGAGAGTTTTTCGCGCTGCGCCGCCAGCCGCTCAAAAAACCTGCCGATCTCTACATAATAGAGATAGTCGTGGTGCGCAATTTCTTCCCGCAACGCCTCCACTTCGCGGTGCGCTTCTTCGCGGGAGGTGTCTCCAACCGGCCTGAACTCCCTTCGGGAATGCCCCTTGAAATCGCGTTTGCCCATCTTGCCTCAACTCCGCTTGAGGAGTGTCTTCAATGCGCCCCAGCTTCGGGTATTGATCACGTCGTTAGGTTCCAGCCAGCCGCGGCGGGCCTGGTCAATGCCGTAACGGATGTAATCCAGGCCGGCCGCTATGTGTGCATCGGTGGAAATCGCCATTTTCACACCCATGTCCTTGGCCAGCTTGCAGTAGGTATCGCTCAGGTCCAACCGGTCGGGCTGGGCATTGAGCTCCAAGAAACACCCCCGCTGCAGGGCGCCCTCCAGGATTCGTTCCACGTTGAGGGCGGTTGGCCCGCGCTGGCCGATCATCCGTCCGGTGGGGTGTGCCAGAATGTTCATTCGCGGGTTGTCCATCGCCCGAAGGACTCGCTCCGTCTGCTTGTCATCCGGCAGATCGAACTTCGAATGGATGGAGCAGACCACCACGTCCAATTCCGCAAGGATGTCGTCCTCCAGGTCCAGCGACCCGTCCTCGAGGATATCGCATTCGATCCCCTTGAGAAGGCGGCACGTGCCCGACGTATCGTTAAGTCGATCGATTTCCAGGATTTGGCGGCGGAGGCGCCGTCCGTCCAAGCCGTGGGCAACGGTCAGCCGCTTGGAGTGTTCGGTAACGGCCAGGTAGTGGTAGCCTTGATGTCTGGCGGCTTCGGCCATTGCTTCAAGCGTATGCCTGCCGTCACTGGCCTTGGTGTGGCAGTGCAGGTCGCCGCGGAGATCCCGGCGCGTGATGAGCCTGGGAAGCGCCCCCTTTTCGGCCACTTCGATCTCCCCACGATTCTCGCGCATCTCGGGCTCGATGTACGGTAAGCCGACTGTGTCATAGACATCCTCTTCGGTTCGTCCCGCGACCCGGGAGTTGCCGCGAAAGACACCGTACTCGTTGATCGTGAGCTGGCGGCTCACGCCGCGCTTGCGCACAGCGATGTTGTGGGCCTTCGACCCCGTGAAATAGTGCAGCGCTGCGCCGTACGAGACCTCGGCCACCACGCGGAGGTCCACCTGCAGGCCGGAGCGGAGCCTTACCGTCGAACGCGTCGTCCCCTTCGTCACCACCTCCTCGATTTCTTCATAGGCAACGAGGCGTTCCATCACCGGAGAACCTCGCTTGCAGGTGGCCAGGATGTCCAGATCGCCGACCGTCTCCTTGCGCCGGCGGTAGCTGCCCGCGATCACCACCTGCTTGACTCCGTCGACGTCCCGCAGATACTCGAGCAGGGTTTCGGCGATCTCTTCGACCTCGGTAAGTCGCAACCGCTTCTCGCCGTTGCGGTGTTTCTTCAGCTCATCGAGGATCTTCCGCTCCGTTTTCGGCCCCAATCCTTCCAGCTTCCGGAGGTCGCCTCGCCCGGCCGCGGCAGCCAGGCCTTCACGGTCGTGGATACCCAGTTCGTCGTGTAGCGTCTTGACGCGCTTCGGGCCCAGGTTCGGCAGCGTGAGCAGGTCGCCCAGTTGGCCCGGAACCTTCTTTTTCAGCTTCTCCAGCTGCCGGAGCGACCCCGTGCGCGCGATCTCCTCGACCTTCTGGGCCATACTGGCTCCGATACCGGGGAGCGCGCTCAGGTCGGCGTCGTCCGCGACCATATCGGCAACGTTGCGCGGCAGCCCCTCGATGGCACGGGCGGCATCGCGGTAGGCGCGCACCCGAAACTCGTTGGCGCCGTCGATCTCCAGGAGGTCGGCCAGGGTGCTGAGAATCTGGGAGATATCGGTATTGTGTACGGGCATAGCGAGTTGTGCGTTGGATTGACGCCATGCCCCGTGCTGCACTTCATGTGCCAAAACGGATGCATCGCAAGTCGCTTTACCGGAGCCTTCGCCCATCGAGGTTCTGCCGGCGTCGGGGGAAGCAAACGGTATGTGAGCGCGGGGGGACAGGCTTGTGGAGACATTTTGTCGGGGCCGGTAGACAGCCTGTCGCAACGGCTGGACCGGGCGGGCGGGTCCGGCGCGGAGTCTGCCCGCGGCGGGGCCTCCGTAGCAGTCGTGTGGCCGCGAGCGGGAAAGGGTCAGCTGCGGACGGCGCTGTATCCGCCTGGAACACCGCGGGGGGAGAAAACGATCTGCCAGAGTTGGTTCGTGCGGGCGCGGAAGGCGCCGGCACAGGAGAGAAGGTAGTATCGCCACATGCGCTGGAAGCGACGGTCGTAGCGGTGCTGCAAACGCCCCCAGTTCTCCTCGAGACGGTGGTGCCAATGGAGCAGGGTGTTGTCGTAGTGGGCACCGAGATTCTGCCAGTCCTCCATGACGAGTCGCTCTTCCGCCGCCGCCATGACCTGGGCGGCCGCGGGCAGCTGCGAATTGGGGAAGATGTAGCGGGCCAGCCAGGGGTCTGGCCCCCGGGACGGAGCCTGCACGCCGATCGATTGCAGGAGGAAAAGGCCGTCTTCTTCGCGGAGCAGGCGCCGTACGACCTCGAAGAAGGTGGCGTAGTTTTTCGGGCCCACGTGCTCGAACATCCCCAGCGAAAAGATGCGGTCGAACACGCCCCGCAAGCTACGGTAACCCTCTTGGCGAATCTCCACGGGGAGACCGCGGCAGAGTTCTCGTGCCAGGCGGGCCTGCTCTTGGGAAATGGTGACACCGACTACCTCCACGCCGTACCGCTCGGCGGCGAACTGGGCGGCCCCCCCGAAGCCGCAGCCGATGTCCAGCACGCGCATGCCCTCCCGCAGGCCCAGCTTGCGGCACACCAGATCGAGCTTGGCCTCCTGGGCTGCCTCGAGCGAATCGGCACCCTCCCAATAGGCCCCACTGTAGATCAGCCGCCGGTCGAGCATCGCCTGGAAGAGGTCGTTGCCCAGGTCGTAGTGCTGTCGCGCCACGCGCACGGCCCGGTGGGCGGTCTGAGGGTTCGTGAGCCGCGTCTTGAGCATGGCCGTGAGCGCCGACCAGGAGTGGAGCTGCTGGTCGAGGCCGGCATGCAGCACGCGGAAGAAGAACTCGTCGAGCCGCGCGCAGTCCCACCAGCCGTCCATGTAGCTTTCGCCGAGTGCCAGCGACCCTCCGGAGAGGACAGTCGGAAACAGCCGTTCGTCGTGCACCGTAATGTCGTGATGACGGCTGCCGCCGATGCGGACATCGGCCGCCGTCAGGAGGTTCTCAATGTAGGCTCGAGCCGTGGATACCTTGCTCACCCGACCATACCTCCACCGAAAAGGAAGTGACCTTCCCACCTCTCCTCCGGGGCGCTTCTCGGCGCCGTGGAGCCGCTTCCGGAAAAGCCATGCCCGCCCCTTATTCTCCGCCGCTCATTTCGCTACCAGTAATTGGTCGTCGACCCCGATGACACCGAAGGTATTCAGGGCCGTCTGGTAGGCTGCCTTGCGGGCCGACCAGTCGGGAACCGCCCCGCTAAGCCGGACGACGCCGTTGGCTACGCGCACCTCGATGGCTTTATCGTTGATCGTCGGGTTTCTTTTCAGGGCGTTCACCACCATTTCGGAGATGATCTCGTCGGAGGTGTCCTTCGTCGGGACGCAGGCCAGCTTGTCGACGATCGCCGTGACGCCCGTCAACTCCGAAATGAGCGCCTCGGCATGCGCCTTCTTCCAAACCGCATCCACGGACCCCTCGAGGGTGACGATGCCGTTCTCGACGCCGACGCGCACGTGCTCGGCGTCGAGGGAAGAGTTCCATTCCAGCAGCTTCTCGATGCTGGATCGGATCTGCTCGTCGCTGGGCGCCGTCACGCTGCTGGGGTGCTTGACCTTGAGCTCGTTTTCCAGGGCGGTGACTCCCGCCACCGCCAGGGCGTCGGTTGCTGCGAAATGCCGCGCGCTCAAGTTCGGCACGCTGCCGCGCAGCACGACCTTCCCGTCGTGGACGTCAACGTGGACGTCCGCTGCATTCACCCGGGCGTCCCAGTAGAGTTGATCGACCACGTCCTTCTTGATCTCTTCCGCATCGCGTGCCATCGGCATGCTCCTTGGGAGGGGGCAATCCGGTATCCTCATGTTCACGAAGCACCTGGTTTCCGGCGCGGCCACCTGCGCGGCCGCCGCGGCCGTGGGCGCCTCCTAGGGCGCCGCGACGTCGATGTAGTCGTGGATCTCTGCAACGCCGGGGGTGTACAATGCCGCTTCATAGGCAGCACCGCGCGAGGCCCACGTGGGGGCGGTACCCGTGAGCGTGACCGCCCCCTTCTCCACCCGCACGTTGACGGCGCCCGGTTCGAGAAGGGGACTGCGGTCCATGGCCGCCGTGATTTCGGCGGCGATCTCCTTGTCGAGGTAGTCCCCCTTGGGGGTAATGGCCAACTTGTTTTCCACCGCCGTCACCCCCGCCACGTTGCGCGCGAGGCGCTCGGCCAGGTGTTTCTTCCAGTAGGCGTCCATCGTCCCCTCCAGCGAGACCCTGCCGTCCTGTACGCTGACATTCACGGATGCCACGTCGAGGTCGGGGCTCCACTTGAGCAGTTGCTCGGTCCTCTCCCGGATCTCGAAATCCGAGGGTACGGTAGTTTCCGGGGGGTGCTGGACTTCGAGGGAGCATTCCACGGAACGGACCCCCGAAATCGCCAGGGCGTCGTCCACGGCCGCTTGTCGCGCCGGCAGGGAAGGTACACTGCCGGTCAGGGAGACGCGGCCGTCCTCCAGCGAGACCTGGATGTTTGAGGCGTCCAGGCGATCGTCCCAGTAGAGGGAGTCCACGACGTCGCGCTTGATCCGCTCGTCGGAGCCTGCCATGCTTTACCCTTCTTCTCGAGGCTGATCGGGCTGGGGTAGGGTTCCCCTGCCGGCGGAAGGGAGCTGCGCGGTGACGGAACAGCCGCCTCGCCTGCCCTCCGCGTTGGCCCTGAATGGAAGACCGCTCCTCGGCGGCGTTCGGCAGGGGGCCGCCTCCCACTTCTTCATGCAACTTCCATGCCTGGGGCAAGGCAAGCGGGACGATGCCGGCGGGGGCCCGCCGGATTCCTGTGAACCGTAGGAAGAAACGCCAGGACCAGCGGCGCCGCTTCACCTCACCGCCAGAGGGTAGTACAATCATGGAGCCCCTTCACCTGCCGGGAAGGGCGCCCATCGGGAAACGAACGGCAGGTGCTGCCCTGGCCGCCGGGAATCCCATGGCCGCAAAGCCGCATTTCCCCTTCCCAGCCGCAAACCACGGCAGATTGGCGGGCACACTCTGCCGTATTTTCTGCCGAGCCCGCGGCGCCAGCCGGCGCGACCATGTACGTTTAGGAACGGACAATCCCAGAGGGTCTCTCCCATGTCATCTGACAATCTGTCGCAGCACATCGCAGAATTGACGGACATCGTTCACGAGCTCGTGGAGACGGTCCGCGATCAATCCCGAGAGCTCCAGCGTTTGACTCTCTGGCTGGAGCAGCAGACCGATCTGCATGACGAGCCGCGCGACCTCAGCGTGGAGGGAGCGCGCCTGACTGCCCTGCTTCGCCGGGTGAGTGCGCTCCGCTCGGGTCCCCCAGACGGTACGCGGGAGGCGTAGCGGTTGCGGGCAGGCGGCGACTTCCATGATCACCTTATGGAGGGCGATCTTGTTGTCGTTACGGCGAGGTCGGCCCGAACTACGCAGAATTCTTGCGGGCGCGCGCTTCGGCCATCAGCCGTTGAACCTCCTCGTCCGTCGTCTGTCGGAAGTTCTCATACCACGCCCCGATGCCGTCCAGCTCGTCCGTTTCCTCGATGCAGACGACCTCGTTGACCAGGGTGCGGAGCCGGTTGGCGGTGATCCTCGCCGCCACGGGCACCGCGACCACGGTCTTTTCGGCATCCTCCTGGAAGGCGAACTGGACGGCAGTCGTCATCGTGGCGCCGGTGGCGAGGCCGTCGTCGACCAGGAGGACGGTCCGACCCCGCAGTTCGAGACGCTCGTTGCCCCCCCGGTAGCGCTCGGCACGGCGCTCGGCTTCGCGGCGTTCGTGCTTGGCGAGCTGGTCGAAAACGTCCCCGCCAATCCCCAGGCTGCGGAGCACCGTTTCGTTGCGGACGACTCCACCGCCGGCCGTCACGGCTCCCATGGCCAGCTCTTCCTGACCCGGCACGCCGACTTTCCGCACCACGAAGGGCTCCAAGGGCGCATTCAATGCCCGGGCGACCTCGTAGGCGACCACGACCCCGCCACGAGGTATTCCCAACACCAGCTTGTCCGGTGCGTCGCGGTAGCCTTCCAACCAGGCAGCCAGCCGCCGCCCTGCATCATGCCGGTCTTGGAATCTCACCTTCCACTCCTTCGTCTTCTTGTTTCAGGCGATCTCGTCGAGTTCCTCCGGCTTTGCCGCGGATCGGAAACGGAGGTGGGCGATCTCGCCGGACGCTGCCACAAAATCGGCGCCCGCGTGCGCGCCGTCTTCGCTCACAGCGAACCGCACCGCCTTGGGATCGTCAATCTGATGCACCACGCGGCCGGGGCCGTCGTCGATCACCACTTGCCAGCGGGTGCGATCGTCCTCCTGGACCAGCGCGAAGCCTTTGAACGGTTGGTCTTCGGCGAGGACCGCAACCGCCGCCCTCTCGTCCTCCATCTCCTCGGGCCGTTCGGAAGTGCTGACTTCCAGCGAGGTCAGCCAACCCTTATGCTGCCGGCTGAAAGCGCCGGCGAAGGTCTGCCAGTCTTGCCGGGGGACCTCGCGACTCTCCATGATGGCAGCCCTTCCTCGTATGGTTCCCGTCGCCCCTTCTCGTCGGTGCATCCGCGGGCATGTACGCTGTTGCAAGTGGACGGCAAATGCCGTGCCGTTGGTGGGCAGCCCGAACCGGTGCACGTGCCCGGGGCGGACTGCTCGAACCGGAGGGCGGGGCTTCGGTCTGGTGCGCGACTTCCTCGTAAGGGACCTCGCGCGGCCATCCGCGGAGCCGGCTCTCGCGACTCGATCCCCCGACAACGATTCGCGGTAACGCCAGTTTGTCGCGGTTGCTGGAACGACCATTTATCGTTCGCGGGCGCAGCGAATTCCGGTCCAGCCGTTCACCTGTCGGTTGGCTGTCTCGAAGGGTGGCGGCGCGATGCGCCGTGGCGGGCCTGGTACTTCCGGTAGCGGCGGTTCAGAAGGAGGATCACCCCCACGAGAACGGCTGCTCCGACAATGGTCAGCAGGGGATCGTTCGGGTCGATGAACTGGCGTATGGCGGCCGCGGCGAAGTACATCGGCGCGCCGCCGAGGAGGCTTCCGGTCATCACCCCGATGAAGGTCGCCAGCCGCGACATCCCCAGCAGGCGGCCGAAGATCGACCCTCCCACGGCGCCGGTGGCCGCCAGGGGGAACATCACGAAGGCGACCAGACCGAAGAAGGTGACCCGCTTCATCCAGGGGTTGGAGGCGAGGACAGTCCTCCCGTCCTCGGCGACCTCGAGCAGTTTGTCGCCGATCAACGGCAAGCGGAAGAGAAAGCTGCTGTGGAAGACCAACAGGGAGGCAGTCATCAGGTCCATCGTGACCACCATCCAGAAGAGCTCGCCGGAGGTGAGGTGGTTGGGGACGGCGGCCACGTCGGCGCCGCCGAGGATCGCGAAGCGTCCGAAAAAGAAGAAGGTGAGCACCGCGGTGGTGATCAGGTGCCCGACAAAGCCGGGTCCCCGGGCGAGGTAGCCGGCACCGAGGAGGACCGCCGCGAGCGCGAAGGGACCCACCAGCGTGAGCCACCAGATCGCCGGATACTGCCGCCGGAAGTCCAGCCCGAACTGGTCCTCTTCACTCTGGAGGTCACGCGGCACGTCGTCCTTCCGCGTCGTTCGAGCCGAGGTCTTCGTCATCAAAACCAAATCCCCCGGCTGCAGAAAGACGCGTGGTCCGCGAAGTCCGGCCCATGCCGAGGATATTCTCCGGTGTGGGGATCGGCGGAAGTACCTCCCGGTCTCCAGCAGCACCGGAAGCCCCGTGGCCATTGGATCGGCGGCGCGCTCCAACCCTTCCGGTACGAGAGCCATTGCCCCCCTACCAGCGGGCACCGACCCGGCCAAGGCCGAGACGGGCGCATAAGTGCAAAAGGAGCAAATTCCGTGCCGTTGTGGTGCACCGACTCGGCACGGTCGGGCGACGTTCTACCGCCGAGTATCGCCCCGCCGCACCGGGACCGCTTCCATTCGGCCCGGTATACGAGTTGCATAATGGGTTGGCGGAAGGGCTTCGCGTCGCGTCCCTTGTGCCCCGCCTCCGTGCAGAGCATTCGGTGCCTCCCACTGTTCGGCATGCGTATTGCAGGGGCGACAGGGCTCACGGCGCGCTTTGGGTCAAGGGGTGACTCCCCGGCCCTCAACGCCCCCGTCGGGAGTTGTGCTTTTTTCGCCCTCAACAGGTCCCACGCGGCCAGGAGGAAGGATCGTGCCTCGCATCGAAGAAGAAATCAAGCAGGACGTTGTTGACCAGTTGGCGTGGGACGACCGCGTGAACGTGGCACCCATTGACGTCGAAGTCCGCGACAGCACGGTGACGTTGCGCGGCTCCGTGCCCAACTACCAAGCGAAGCTCGCGGCGATCGAGGATACGGAAATGATGCCGGGCGTGGACCGGGTTGAGGATCAGTTGACGGTCCGATGGCCCCCCGTCTACACGCCCAGCGACGACGATCTGTGGGACGACGTCGACCGCGCGCTGCGCTGGAATCCCAATATCGATGTCACGCGAATCTACATCGACGTCATGGACGGGGTGGTTTCGCTGGAAGGTACGGTCGAGTCCCTCTGGAAAAAGCTTCACGCGGAGGAGGTCGCCGCCGATGTGGCGGGTGTGGCGGAAGTCCAGAATCGGTTGGCGGTCGTGCCGACGCGCTCCGTGGACGACGAGGCCATCGCCACCGATATTGTCGATTCCCTGAAACGCAATACGCTGGTCGATCCCGAGCAAGTGGACGTCCGCGTAGCCAACGGCATCGTGACGCTCGAGGGATCGGTCCCCAACTGGTTGGTGCGCCGCACGGTCCGGGATATCGCGGTGCGCACGGCCGGTGTCGTGGACGTTCGCGACAAGCTGACGATCCCTGTCTGAGGGGCAAAGCCGCCGCGAGACGCTCTCCGGCTGCCCAGTCGGCGGTTGGGGCGGGCGGGACGTCGCGGCATGGGGGGCCGCGGATCCGCCCGGTCGAAGCCCGCTCCGGCCACGTTCCACGGCCCCCAAAAGGCCATGTGGAGTGGTCCCTTGCTCGGCCCGGTACACGTGCAAGGGATGATCGGCGGGTTCGGCCCCCATCCCCTCGACGGCTCGCCGGGGCGCCATCGGGGGGTCTCGGAGTCGCTCCCTGCACACCGCGCGCCTCTTTTCCAGACGGGGGGGCCGAAGCCGACTTTCCGCCTCGGCGACGGACATCTTGCCGGACGCACCCCGCCCTTACTCCTCCCACTGCAAGTGAAGCATCCCGTCTTCGCGGACTGCGACGCGTGTGCCCAACTGCTCCCCTTCACGATTCAACGTGTCCCGGAGCCAGGCAACGTCATCCATGGGCGGCCGGCGGAGCTGCATCTGGCGAATGCGGGTTGGTTGCATGTGGAGAGCGCGCAGACGGCCGGATTCGTCCATCTCGGGAAAATACAAGAGGCCGATGTCTCCGCGGAACTGCTCCTTACCGGCAATGCCTTCGTAGTCGGTGATCAGATCGCCGCAACCATAGAGGATGAGCCGCCCGCCATGCACCTCGATTCCCTTGACATGGTGCGAGGAATGGCCGTGCACCAGATCGACGCCGGCAGCATCGATCAACCCATGCGCCAAGCGGCGATGCGCGTCCGGCAATTCGTAGCCCCAATTGCCGCCCCAGTGAATGGAGACGATCACGAGGTCGGCAGTGCCGCGTGCGGCCTTGACGGCGGAGGCGATCCGGCGCAAAGTCTCACCGGAATATGCGCGCAGCAGTGCAATACCGGCTCGATCGCCGTCTGCGGCCCAGTCGGGCGGCACGCCGCAATCGGGTCCGGCGAACGCGAATACCAGGAGACGGTGACCGCCGGGAAGCGGAAGGATTGCCGGCGCGCGCGCCTCGCGGTCGTTCCGGCCCGCCCCGGCAATCGCAAAACCCGCGCCGGCGAGCGAGGCCAGGGTCTCCCGCAGCCCTTCACGTTCCCAATCGAGTACATGGTTGTTGGCCAGCGTACAACAGTCGATTCGGGCGGCCTTGAGGCAGCCAAGGTTCTTCGGCGACATGCGGTAATGCACCTCTTTGCCTTGCCAGTACCTCTCGCTCGTGGTAACCGCCGTCTCGAGGTTGACGATCCGTGCCGCGGGCCGGGCCTTGTCGAGCACGTCGAGCGCGAAACCCCACACGTAGCGATCGTTCGCCGGCTTCGGGATGCGACCGTGCGCCTGTTCGCCGAGCTGCACGTACCCGCGTGCATCCTTCACGTAGATCTCGTGCAACTGGGGGTCGACGGGGTTGCCGTGAATCTGATCGACGCCGCGAGCGGTCATTACGTCGCCGGAGAGAAAGAGTCTCACCACGTCATCGAGCGTCCTGCGTTTCGGATGCGATATCAGCCCCTATCGCCGGTACGTCCGGGGCGGGGGCGTCTTCCGGCTCATCGGCCGCCGCCGTCGCTTGTCGCTCTGCGTGGCACGATCCCTGTGGCGCCTGATGGCCTCGCTCCCCTCCAACGCTTCCATCTGGATCCTCCTGACGAGTTCCTCCGTCACCTCGATCCCCTGCCGACCCAACCAGGCGACCACGTCGCCGGCCGCAGCGTGGCGCCCCAGTCGCCGCAGAGCGGTGCGGATCGCCTTCGCCCGCCCTGAGCGTCGACGATGCGGCCTGGCCACGTGGTGATCCTCCTTCTAGGCGGACAGCGTCATAATCAAGACCGCCATGACCAACGCGTTGTTCAGCCCGTGAGCGAAGATCGAAGGCACCAAGGTCCCGCGCCATTCCCGCATGAATGCCAAGGCGAGTGCGATACCCGTGAGCACCGGAACGGCCAGGATCCCTTGCGGGTGCAACAAGGCGAAGAGCAAGCTCGATACGAGGGCGCTAAGCAGGGTGCTGCTCCAAAGTCGCATCCGGCGGGTGGCGTCGCGCAGGTGCCGGTAAAGCAGACCCCGAAAAGCGGTCTCCTCCACAACCGGGGCGATCACACAGGCGAGCAGCAGGAGTTGCGCTTGTTCCCACCAGGTCCCGTAGGCAAGCCAGTCCGCGGCGGGGTGACCGCGCGTGCCGTTGTACGGGGCGCCGTTACCCGCCAGGCCAAGGGCGATTCCCGTGAGGATCACGGCCGCGAATACCAAGGGTATGGCCATTGCATAGCAGCCGAAACCGGCCGCCAGTTCCACGCCCAAGCGGCGGCCTCTTGTCCATCCCACGTCCTCGCACAGCTGCTTCCAGGATACGCCGCGTACCAGCGGCCAGCCGAATGCCAACATGCTCCCCACCATCGGCAGGAGGGCGGCGGCCCCGACCGCCTCGGGACCGAAGAGCAGGCCGGCGACGGCGCTGAGCGCGAGAAAGAGCACCAGCCAACAGGCAAACCCTTCCGCGTACACTCCGCTGCGCTGGGGCGCGGGCTGGAGACCGGAAACCGCGCCCCTCAGCAGAAGGACCACGAAGGCCACCAGCACGACGGAGCCAATCAAACCGACGAGACCGATCGCCGCCACGCCGCCGATTACCGCATAGAATGTGCGCCGGGCCGTGGCGATTACCTGCTGGCGCTGCGGGGTATCGCTCCCCGGCGGGGCCAGGGCGAGTTTTCCGAGCCAGCCCAACTGCCGGCGGAGCTGCTCGCGTTCCTCCTCGGCGACCGACGGGCCGCCGAGGCGGTCTGCCGAATAGTCCTCATACAGCCGCACGAGCGCGTCGTGGACAGCGGGGTCGTGGATGGGATCGTCGGCAACCTGCGGGGAGGTCTCGACAGCACGCAGACGTTCCAGTGCGGCCTCGGCGCCGATCAGTTCGCCAGCAAGGATGGCCACGCGGGTTTGCTGCCAGGCCGACGGCGGTCGCCAGGATTCGATTTGTCGCTCGAGCGGCTCGGCGGCCTGCTCGCCCAACAGGCTCGCGGAACCCACCAGATAGCGAGCTTGGAATTCCAGCATCGCCTGTTCCAGGCGGCCGGCCTCCACGGCCGGGTCAGGCTGGAACATCTGCACCCTCGCCACCAGCCCCGTGAATGCCAGAATCATCACCCAAGCAATCGCGGTTCCCAGGGTGCTGCCGCGCCGCATTGGCACGGGGCTTTCGTCAGGCATGCTCATTCCACCTCGACCTCGTTCACCAGCCGGCGATTCCCGATCAGTTGGAGCGCCGCCGTCTGAGCCACCTGCTTCTGGTAATAGCTGCCGACCCGGCCTTGCAGCTTGACGGTCCCGTTCGAGGCCGAGACGTCGACTTGCCCCGAAGAGAGGCGGCCGGTGGCTCGGAGCGCCTGGGCGACCGCGCCAAGCATGCGGGCCTCCTCGGCAGGCGGTGGGAATTGGCCCTCCGGCGTCTGGCGGGGTGTGTTATGCATGGTGTGACCTCCTTTCATGTCTCAGCGGCGAAGGCTTTCGTCGCGGTGGCCGGCGGACTGCCGTCGCGGCGGCCTTCGGCTCGGCGAGTCGAGCAGGGCGAGCAGCCGCTCCGCCCGGTCCAGGGTAGAGCGGTGGGCCTCCCCGCCGTCATGGCGGTTCTGCGACGGATCGCGGCAGGCGAACTCGCAACAGCAATGGGAGCAATTGACCTTCTGCCCCAAGTGCTCCACGAGGATCCGCAGCGGACGACCGCAGACGGGACATTCCTGCTGGAAAAACGTAGTCACCGAGCCCGCCGGCGGCGGGACCAGTTCTATCGCCTCTTTTCGCGGCCCGCAGCGGACCGCGGGCGACGGCGGGCGATTCGTGCGCCGAATCATAAGACACCCTCCTGCGGACAATCCGTCGAGATTACGGCGTTTCGCATCTCCATACGATGCGCGATGCACGATGCGCGACGCGACGCTGCGGCCTCTCCGCCGGGCGGGCGATAGGCGGACGTCGCGCGGGAAGCCCTCCCTGCCTGCGGAGCAGGTCGATCAGGGCAACGGCCAGTCCAACCCGGTCCAGAAGATTCTCCGTCTGGAGTGGTTTCTGGAAGCATGCGTCCAAGGGTACGCCCGTAAGGCGCGAGAGCGTCTCCGCCGGCGCGGTCCCTACCACGAAGACGGCCGGCAGCGCGAATCCACGGCGCACAGCGGGCGAGAGTGCCGCGGCCGCATCGTGGCAGCCCCACGGCACGTCCAAGTCGACGAGCGCGACCTCGGGTTCCAGCGACTGCACCTTGGCCAGCCATTCTCGCCGGCTGCGGGCAGTCTCCACGCAAAAG
Organism: Planctomycetales bacterium; assembly: GCA_007119795.1. The sequence continues at coordinate 15,796 of SKOZ01000037.1, forward strand.
CCACAGTGGGAAAAGAAACGCGTCAGGGCATCGGGCGACGGCGATCCGCCGTCGGTTCGGAGTAATGTGGCCTTCATTCCCAGCCTCCTGCTTTTTTTCGGGTCTTGTTTAACCATCGGGAGTGCTCCGCGGCCGGGCCGTGGGCAATGTTCGTTCGGCGCCGGGGGCTCCGTCGCCTCGACCGCCGCGGGGGAATGCACACGCTGTGGACCACCAGCCTTTCGAAGCGCGGCCTGCATACCGGGGCGGTCCGCGAGTGGGCAGCACGGCCCGATCTTCCGTGACGTGCGAGTCGATTTCAGATGCCTTCTCCGTCGGCGGTTGCGAACGGTATTCGAGAGCACCGAAACGTCCTTCCGATTGTCGCACCGAGAAGAACAACGTCCATCCTCGGTTTTCCGGTTTCGATGTAGGAGAATCCACCACCCCGCGGGCGGGCCGGCGCCGCCACGGGACGCCGATACCCGGGCGCTTGAAGATTGCGTCTCCGGCCCGCCTGCGACCGGGAGTGAGCCATTCCACCTAGGGTCCCCTGAAATGAGGGTGTGCCTTGGTTTTGGCGAGGCATTGCTTGGTGGGAAATTAGCCTGGCGCTTATTGTGTTGTTGCTGAGTGCAGTTTATTCTCCACACATTATTCTCGACACGTTACCGCGATTCCGCTTCGGGGGCTGCGGAGGAGGAGGCGAGGGCGAATAGCCCGGCCGAGACCTTTCCGAGTGCCGCACAAGGGGGGCCGTGGACAACCGCCCGACGAATGACCTCGGCTCTTCTCCGCGGCCACCGCTTTGGGCACGCCATTTGCATCACCAAGATTCTGCGGAAGTGGCGGCGCCTGCCGCTACTTGACGACGAGGCAAGTGTCTTTCGAAAAGGAGACGACCATGTCACGAGCGATTGCCACGCTGTCCTGTGGCCTTTTCTGCCTCTTGCTGACCGGATGTCCCGACCGGGTGGCAGTGGAGGAGGCCGAGCAAGCCCGCCAGGCGGCCGAAGAAGCGCTCGCCGAGAGCGAGGCCGACCTGGAGAAGCTCGGCGACGAGTTGGCAGCCATGGAAGCGCGGGTGGCATCCGCCGAGGAGACGCTTGCCGAGGGCAAGGCCGAGATGGAAACGCTCGCCGACCGCTTGGCGGAGGCCGAAGAGGCGCGCCTGGCCGCCGAAGAGCGTGCCGAAGCCGCCGAGGAGGCGTTGGCCGACCGTGAGGCCGAGCTCGAGGAGCTTCGCACCGAGTTGGAGGCGGCCAGGGAGCGCGCCGAAGCGGCCGAGGCAGCGGTCGCCGAGCGCGAGGCTGAGCTGGAGCAGATCCGCAACGCCTTGGAGGAGGCTGACGCAGAGCCGGAAGAGGAACCGGAGCTCGAGGAGGAACCGGAAGACGAAGCTGATGATCAGCCCGCCGACGTTAACGGTGAGCTAGACCCCTAATGCAACGGGGATCGCGGGGGCCACGAAAGGCCCCCGCCTTTCAGCTACTTTCAAGTCCATCGCCCCTGCCCCGATGGCTGCTGAGCCAACGCGTGGAAGGGGGGAATCCGATGATCACACGGGTTCTGATTGTCGACGACCACCCTGCCGTTCGGGAGGGATTGGCCTTGCGGATTTCCAGTCAGCCGGACCTGGAAGTTTGCGGGGAGGCGGCCGACGAGGCCGAAGCGCTGGAGCTGCTCGCGGCCGCGCGCCCCGACGTGGCCGTGGTCGACATCCAGCTGAAACACGGCGACGGGCTTCAACTCGTCAGGCGGATCAAGGCGCGAAGCAGTTCCATCGGAATCCTGGTCTGGTCGATATTTTCCGATAAGGCCTATGCCGAGCGCGCGCTCAACGCCGGGGCCCTCGGGTTCATCAACAAGCAGCAGGCGACCGATAAGGTCGTCGGCGCCATCCGTTGCGTTCGGGAGGGCCGGCTCTATCTCGGTGAAGAAACGGCCCAGCGCCTGCTCACCCGGTCTGTCGTCGGTCGCCCAGGACGGGGCCAGTCGCCGATCCACTCCCTCTCGGATCGCGAGCTGGAGGTCTTTCGGCTTATCGGTGACGGGCTGAGCACCAACCAGGTTGCCCGGCGCCTGCACATCAGCCCGCACACCGTGGAAACGCACCGTGAACGGATCAAGGAGAAGCTCGGCTTGACGACCGCCGGTGAGCTGAACTACGCCGCTATCTTGTGGGTTCTCCAAGGTGAGTGACCCGCTGCAGCCGGACGCAGTCGTCGTCGATGCCGCCGTGCCGCTCCTCAGGGGGGCCGAAGCGGTAAAGCGCCGGCAGCGGCCGTCCCGCGGGAATCGAATGCCGGGCGATTCCGGCCATAATGGCGTGCCCCCCGTCGAACTGTCGCGGCCTGCGGCGGATGGGGGGCGCCCTCTTGGCACCGCTGTGGGGCCGTACCGCGAGGTGTCAGTCGAGAAAACCCATCAATTTCCGGCTGCGGCTGGGGTGCTTGAGCTTGCGGAAGGCTTGGCACTCGATCTGGCGGATCCGCTCGCGGGTGACGTTGAAGATGTGTCCTACCTGGTCGAGGGTATAGCTGTGGTCGTCGCCGATCCCGTAGCGGAGCTTGATGATCTCCCGCTCCCGGTAACTGAGCGTATCGAGCAGCGTGGATATTTGCTGCCGAAGCATCTGCCGGTTAATCGCCACGGCGGGACTCTGCAGCGTCGGGTCGGCGAGAAAGTCCGCGAAGCGGCTGTCCTCGTGATCTTCCATGGCGCGGTCGAGGCTGACCGGGTGCTGGGTTGTGCTCAGTGCCCGTCGCGTCACCTCCAGGCAGGTCTCGCTGGCGCGGGCCGTTTCCTCCAGCGTCGGTTCGCGGCCCAGTTCCTGGAATAGCCTTCGCCAGACCGCCTGCACCCGCGACATCTTCGCCACCATGTGGAACGGAGTGCGGATGGTGCGGCTTTGATCGGCCACGGCGCGGCTGATCGCCTGGCGAATCCACCAGGTAGCGTAGGTGGAGAATTTGAAACCACGGCGGTGTTCGAACTTGTCCACCGCCCGCATGAGTCCGGCGTTCCCTTCCTGGATCAAGTCGAGGAAGTTCAGGCCCCGGCTGCGATACCTCTTGGCGATGGAGACCACGAGCCGCAGATTCCCCTCGGAGAGTCCACGCCTGGCGTCCAGATAGTCGGCATAGGCCTTCCGCAGGCATCGGACTCGCTTCCGCAGCCTGGCAGGCGTCTCCTGGGTGGTGCGCAGGATGGTGCGCAACTCGGAAATCCACTGATCCCGTTCTCTGGGGGGCCGGCGGCAACGCTTGTGCCTGTCGATCCACAGCTTGAGTTCGTCGGCGCGGCGGCTGAATTCCTCCAACGCCCTGATCTGCGGCTGGATCCGGTCCGTGCGGAGGCCAAGCTCCTCGATCAGCCGCACGGCCCGCCGCCGCCGACGTTCCAACCGTTCCCACGCCGCCTGCCGCTCATCTTCCCCTTGGAAGCGGCTAATGGCGAACTGGTAGTCGCGGCGGTTCCGCTCGAGCAGCCCCCCGAGCGTACGGAGGTTGTGTGCCATGTGGGCGAGAATCCGGCTCTTCTCCAACCGGCCGCTCAGGGAGATCTGCAGCGTGCGGCCGAAGGGCAATTCGCCCGCTTGGACGCGGCGAAGGTCCGCCACCGCGATTTGCATTACGCTGTCGCATTCGAGCAGCTTGCGACGGACGCGGGCCCGCGCCAGCTCGATCTGCCTGGCCAAGCCGATCTCCTGCGCCCGCGTGAGCATGGGGATCCTGCTCATCTGGGCGAGGTACGTCCGCACGGGGTCGTCCGACGAGAACTCGCCGTCCTCCCTCAACCGGGCCTCTTCGCTGCCTTCACCATGCGCCCCATTCACGCCACCGTTTTCGAAGATCGCATTGTCGCTAGTGTGATCCGGACCGTGCTCGATGTCCGCCAAGCTAATCCCTTTGCCCTCCTCCGAATGGTTGCAGGCTACCAGCTTTCAGGGTGGGAGTGCTCTCGGTGGTCGGCGGTCCCGCACGCGCGATTCGCCGCTGAGACGGTGGACCGACGGAGCGTGCTGTGGTCCTCTAGGCGCCATGCGGAAGAAAAGCTGACCCGCGCCCTCGACGGTCGCAAGCCTTCTCGTCAACCAGCACCGACCGAGGTCAGAGTTCCCAGAGAACCCTAAACTAAAGGATTGCAATAGGTTCGGTCAACCCCCCCGAGCTAGCCGCGGGCTAAGAGGGCTACCCGCCGACCGCCGCTACCGGGCACCGGAAGTTGGGGCCGAAAGCCTCGCCCTACACTGCGCGGCGAGTTCGAGGCTTGCCGCCTCACGGCCAGAGCGCCGCCACCTCGCCGGGCAGATTGCTCCTTACGTCTTGAATCTCGCCGGCGGTGACGTGATTCTGAAGGACTTTGAAGACGGCCCGAGCGACCTCGGCCGGATCGCCGTCCACGGCGGGCACCAAGTTACCCGCGACGTGGTCGAGGAACGTTTCCAGATTCCGTTCGCCGGTGGGAGTCTTACTGGGATTCCACCCTTCGTAGTAGAAGCCGCGAATCAACATCGGGAGCTGGGCGCCCAAGTCGCTCGCCTCTTCCACTGTCAAGCGGTCGCGGAGCGCCATGAGCACGGCCCGCAGCATCCGGTACACCTGCTGTGGATCGTCTCGCCCCAGCGCGTCGCTGAGCTCTTTGAGCCACTGGCCGGTGGTTTGCAACGTGCGTTGGATCGCGGAAATCTCCGTCGCGTTCATGCCATCCTCCGGGTTTACCGTAGTCTCTTGCCAGTGCGATCCCTCTTCCAACAATCATCGATTTGGCTCCTGCTTCCATGGATTCAAATGATTTCTTCGGGGCTTCCTCAGCAGCCCCCCGGCGAGGTAGGCGGCTCTCTGCCGGCACGGCTCGCCGTCCAGGGGGCGGCACGGGACGCGACATACGCCCCCCTCGTCGCCGACGAGTCTCCGCTCGCCACAAGCGTCGTGGAAACCCTGCGGTGGCGTTCGGCTGTCGCGGGACATTTCCGCGTCGCGAACCACCACCGCTTGTCCACCATGTCGGCGTCGCTTCCCAATGTGCAGTTTTCCTGGTGCAGTTTTCGTGCCAACCTTCCAACACGGGTAGATGCGCCAAGCACCAGGATGACAAGCCGCAGCAGTGCCCCGACAAACTACCGCTTCCCGCGACAAACCGTCCGGCGGTGCATCACACAACGCGAGCCCGCCGCGCGCAGGCTGCCTTTTCGCGGATTCGGCCTGAAGCCCGAAGCACGGCGCGCGGATTGCTCAGTAGCGGGTGGGGAGGTCTGGAGAAGGCCGCCGAATCGGACCCCGAAAACACCCCCCGCTTGCCGGTCGCCGATCATGCCCGAGTTGCCCGACGTGGAACAGTTTCGTCGCTACCTCGACGACACCTCATTGTCTCAGCCGGTGTCTGACGTGGAAGCAGGCGATGCCGGGGTGTTGGAGGGAATCTCGCTCGATCAGCTTCGCCGGGCCGTACGTGGCCGTTCCTTCGCGACGACCTCGCGTCACGGCAAGTTTCTGTTTGTGCAACTGGAGAGCCCGCCGGTGCTGATCCTCCATTTCGGCATGACGGGCTACCTGGATTATGCCCGCGACGACCGCCCCCCGCCGGCACACGCCCGTGTGGTGTTCCACCTCACCAGCGGCTATCGCCTGGCTTACGTCTGCCCGCGGAAGCTCGGCCTGGTAACGCGCACCGACGACCCCCAAAGCTTCATCGAGCAACGCGGCTTGGGGCCGGACGCCCTGGCCGGCTGCCTGACGCGCCGGCGCTTTCGCGACCGCCTGTCGAGTCGGCGGGGCGCGATCAAGTCGGCGCTGATGAACCAGTCCGTCGTGGCGGGAATCGGGAACATCTACGCCGACGAGATTCTCTTCCAGGCCCGCATCGCCCCGGGGCGCAAGGTCGACGAACTGGGCGACGAAGCGGTTCATGCGCTGTTCCGCGCGATGCGGCGCGTGCTGCAAACCGCTGTCCGCAACCGCGCCGAGGTCGCGCGCCTTCCCCGTACCTACCTCTTGCGCCACCGCGATGCCGACGGCCTCTGCCCTCGTTGCCGAAAGAGGCTACAATGGACCAGGACCTCCGGGCGAGGGACCTGTTTCTGTTCAACGTGCCAACAGTGATACCCGTGCGGTTTCCCGTGTCGGAGCGCGACGGCAGGCCGCCTGGCGTTCATGCTTTGCAGTTCAGGCTAGCGACCGAGCAACGCCGAGGGCGCCACGCCCATGCCCGATACCCGCTCGCACCGCGGTGCCCACCCGGAAGACGCCCGCCTCTTTGCCCCGCCGGTGCGGCCCCTCCTTCGGGAGGCGGCCGGCGACCTGGCATGGCTCCTCGAGCGGGGCTACCCCGCCGGGGCCGCGGGCAAGCTCGTGGGCGACCGCTACCGTCTCACCACCCGCCAGCGCACGGCCGTGGCCCGCGGCACCTGCAGTCCCGCGCAGGCTGCCGCGCGCGCCGCCCGCCGCGTGCCGCCGGAGGCCCTTGCCGACCGGCCCTTGTGGATCGACGGTTACAACCTGCTGACCACCGTCGAGGCGGCCCTCGGCGGCGGCGTGATCCTTGCTGCCCGCGACGGCACTTACCGCGACATGGCCAGCATGCACGGCAGCTATCGCAAGGTCGCCGAGACGCGCCCCGCCCTGGCGCGGATCGGTGGCGTGCTCGCCGCCCTGGGCGCCGTGGAGGTCCTGTGGCTGCTCGATCAGCCGGTCTCGAACAGCGGCCGCCTGAAGCGGATCATCGAAGAAGAGGCGGCTCGCGAGGGCTGGCCTTGGCAAGTGCAGCTCGTCGACGATCCCGACCGCCTGCTGGTCGCCGCCGAGCCGGTCGTGGCCACGGCGGATAGTGCCGTCCTCGACCGCTGCGGACCGTGGGTGAGCCTGGCTCGCGCGGTGGTCCGCCGCGAGGTGCCCTCGGCCGACGTCATCGACCTTGGCGGAGCCGCGTAGAAGAGGGATCGTCTCCTAGCCGGCGCTTCCTCACCAGCAAAGGAGTCACGCGTCCGAGCCGGACAGGACGCCGGCTGCTTATCCTCCATCCACCCGCTATCACCCAATCACTGACCGCACCATGCCTACCGTCCGCGACGTAACCGCTTTCCTCGACGACTACCTTCCCCCGGCGCTGGCCGAGTCGTGGGACAACGTGGGCCTGTTGGTCGGCGACCGGCGGAGCGAGATCGCAGGGGTGATGACCTGCCTGACGCTCACGCCCGCCACCGCAGCCGAGGCGGTCATGCGCCAGGCGGACCTCGTGGTCAGCCACCATCCCCTCCCCTTCCGCCCCATCCAGCGGCTGACCACCGATACGGCGACCGGCAGCATCCTCCTCGACCTGGCTGCCGCCCGCATCGCCGTCTACAGCCCCCATACCGCCTTCGATTCGGCGGCCGAGGGGATCAACGCCCGGCTGGCAAAGCGTTTGGGGCTGCGGGGCGTCGTGCCGCTGGTTCCCCGTGAAGGAACAGTGGGCGCCGGGCGTTACGGCTGGTTCGCCGAGCCCCTCTTGCTGGAGTCGCTGGCGGCGCGGGTGAAGGAGATCCTGGGCGTCGATCGACTGGGTGTGGTGGCACCGCCTCAACATCCGATCCGCACTCTGGCTGTCGCTTGCGGCGCCGCCGACGAGATGGTCGAGGCCGCTTGCGGCGCCGGCTGCGACGCCATGCTCCTCGGCGAGGCCCGCTTCCACACCTGCCTGGCCGCCGAGGCGGCGGGCATGGGGCTCCTGCTCCCCGGCCACTTCGCCAGCGAACGCTTCGCCCTCGACGCCTTGGCCGAGGTCCTCGCCGGCCGCTTCCCGGACCTCACTGTTTGGTCGAGCCGCCGCGAGCACGACCCGATCGCGTGGCTCTGAAGGGGATATTTAGGGTGCGTTGGCCCCGTCGAGGAGGCGCTGCCAGAAGTCGCGGGCCGCACGGTGGGCGGCAAGCACTTCGGTGCGCTGCGCCGGGTCGGCGATTTCGATCCGCCCGGCGCGCTCGTGGACCCAGTCGAGGAAGAACTGTGCCGCTTCGCGGCTGATCCGCCGGCGCTCGCCGATCTCGACGTAGAACGGGCCCGTCATGGCGAAGCGGTACGCGTCCGGCAGGTCGGCCACGACGCGGATGAGGAACCAGCCGCTGCGATCGAAGGAGACCGGCGGCAGGCGGCCCGCCTCGGCATATTCCTCGAAGCGGAGCGAGTGGGCCACGCGGCCGTCCTTGACGATCTCCAGGTACGTGATCGGGTCGCGGGTCGAGACGGTGAGGTCGATTTCGAAGTCGAGCGCCTCACCCGCGGCGGCGCGGAAGACGTGGCCCGGGGGGTATCCTTCGATGCTGGGGACGAGGAGCGGCCCGTTGGTGATCACCACGCGCCCGGCGCGGAGGCCCTCCCACCAGCCCTCGTGGGTGAGGGGGCCGTCGAGCTGGACGTAGACGCGATTGTAGCCGGCCGGGTTGGGCCCGGCACCCGAGCCGCTGCCGGCCGTCGGCGGGATGCGGAGCCCGCAATCGAGCAGGCGGAAATAGATATCCTGCGACCACCGCGGGTTACCCGCCACACCCGGATAGAAGAGGCGGTCGCGGGATTTGCCGTGGCCCTCATCGGCGGCAGCAGCTCCCCGGACCAGGTCGCCGTGGGCCACCTGGATCGAGTCGACCTGGCCGGCAGCGACCAAGAGCGGCAGGTCCCACCAGTAGGGGCGCGTGAGCTCGACCCAGGCCCCCGCCGCACGGGCCTCGATGATCGCCGCCAGCGGAAAGGGGTATTCCGTCTGCCGGGGGTCGGAAGCGGGGGCGGCCAGGGGCAGCGGCTGCGGGAGGCCGTAGTAATGGATCTCGCCCCCTGCCCATCTCTGCCGCCCGGCGCGAAGGTGGGCGAAGCGGCGGCCGTCGAACTCCAGCAGCGGTTCGGGGGGCGGACGCCCCTGGAGCCGGTCCTCGCCGTCGTCCCAGGTGATCAGGGACGCGACGTAGAGCTCCTCGGCCCGCATGAGCTGCTCCACCTCCGACCACGGCCGGCTCAGGGCGAGGTCGCCCGCGAACCAACCCTCGGCAGCCATATCGAAGAAGCGCTGCATGTCGGCCTCGCGAGCATCCTCGGCGCCGTCCTCGATGATGAAGTGCCCTCTGCGGACCAGGTACTCGAGCCCCCGTTCCATCTCGAAGGTATACTCGCCCCGCGGCAGCTCGAGCGTCACCTCGCCGTCGAGGACGAAATGGTCCTCCCAGAAGGGTGCCCCGGCGGGCCGAAGCGGGCGGCCGGCGGCGTTGCGCAGATGCATGCGGCAGGCGATCGGTTCGCCGGAATCGCGGTCGATCACCGAGAGGACGAGCTGCCCGCCACGCTGCGCGGCAGCCGGCTCCACGGCAAGGAGCACGATCGTTGCGGCCAGGACGGTCACGGCCCAGCCGCGGGAGCCACCCGGCAGGCCAATGGGCGCACTACGGTTCGCAGGCATGGAATTCGGAGTCCCCATTCTCCAATCTTAGCACACGCTCCCCGGGGCGGCCCTCCCCGGCGAAGCCTCTGGAAATGGCGGCAGGCGGAGAGTAGGGTAGAGGCGGCGCGGGTCGATTCTGCCCTTTTCGTCCGCGATGAACCAAATGGATAAATCGAGGAGTGATGCCATGAGATGCGTACTTGCCGTGACGGCCGCGACCGTGTTGTGCCTCCCCGTTGCAGCGGCCGATGAAGGGGAGGTGGTCTTCAAGGATTGCTTCGACGGCGAGTTGGCCGAGGGCTGGAGCTGGATTCGCGAAGACCCTGAGGATTGGCGGATCGTCGACGGGGCCCTGGAGATCCGTGCGCGTCCCGGCCATGCGCAGACCGTCCGCAACGCCCTGGTGCGCGATGTTCCCTGGGACGCCGGGCGGCGGCTGGCCTTCGAGGTGACGGTCACCTTCACTGCCCCCCCCACGGAGCAGTACGAGCAGGCGGGACTTACTTGGTACCACGACGGCGACCCGGTCTTCAAGGTCGTCCACGAGCTAATCGACGGCCGCATCGTCATCGTCCCCGGCTTCGCGGCGACGGAGAAAGATACCGTGCGGCTGCGGCTGGTGGTCGACGAAGGCCGCTACCAGGCGCAGTTCCGGCAAGAGGGCGAGGAAGAGTACCATACCGTCCAGGAGGGCGAACTCCCCGTGGGCGAGGACGATCAGATCAGCATCCAGACCTACCACGGCCCGGCCGATGCCGACCATTGGATGCAGTTCCGCGACTTCCGCATCCTGCGGCTGCCTTAGTACCCGCCGCGATGCCGTTCGGGAGCGAATGCGCGCGAATGCATCTCGTGCCTACGGCCGCGCGGCGCGTTCGGTGTAGAGGGGCATGTAGCGGTAGTAGACTTCGAGGATCATGACCGCCATGGCCGTGTCGTAGAGGCGGCCGGCGCTGCGGGCGTTCTCGCAGTCGAAGAACCAGCTCCCCGCCTCGTGGCCCACGCGGGCCTGCGTGGCCACGAGGTGTTCGCGCATCTCCTCGTTCCAGACTTCCCACTTGGGCCCCCCCCAATGGGCAAGCGCCTGGGTCGCGTAGTAATTGAAGTACATATTGTCGGGCGAAGGCCCCTCGCGAGCGAGGTACTCGATACCCGCGGCAAGCCCGGGGTGACTCCGGTCCCAGCCGGTGTACATCCGGCAGAGCAGGCCGATCGAGGTCGTCGTCGGCGCCGCCTGCGGCGTCATGTAGCCGTAGCCGGCGCCGCCATCGGTCTGCACGCCGTCGAGGAACCGCTGCGCCAGGTAGATCGACGGCTGCGGCACGTCGAGCAGGGCCATTTGCCCGCTCTTCAGCGCCATCAACTGCCAGCCGGTGACGGTGATATCGCCGGGCTCCCCGGGTGAGTAGCGCCAACCGCCGCCGCTACGGTCCTGCGCGTAGACGACGAAGTCCAGAGCGTACTGGGCCAGGGGGCGGAGGTTCGGGTCGCCGGTCATGGCGTAGGCCTCGCAGAGGGCGATGGCGGCGATCCCCTGACCGTACATGGTCCCCTCCTGCAAGTCGCCGCCGTGGGGCGTCATCCGCATCCGCGTGCTCAGGTAGTAAAGGCCGCGGGCGACCACCTCGCGGTATTCACCTTCCTGCTGAGTGTAGCCGGCGCCCAGGAAGGGAAGCAGCGCCAGGCCCGTGGCACCGGTGGTCGTCGCCTCGGTACCGGGGTTGCGGCACTGCCCCCCGCAAAGCCCCTTCCGGTGGTCGAAGTCCCATCCGCCGTGGTCCAATTGGTGGGCAGCCAGCCAGCGGAGGCCCCGCTCGACTGCCGCCTCGCTCTCACGCGTCGCCCCCCGCTGGGCGGCCAAGCGGCTGCGGGCCTCGGGACTGCGGCCCGCCAGGAGCCCCTGCACGGGGGTGTCGCCGCCTCGTGCCGCTTGTCCGCGGAGCCATTCCATCCGCTCGGTGGGATCGGCGGGGATCCGCAGCGACTCCGAGGGGGGCCGCGTCATTCGCTCCATCGCGGAAGGGCCGACGACATCGAGTGGCTCGATGGCGTTGAACCGGGGGGCGGCGTCGGCGTCGGTCAACGGCTCCCGGACGACCAGGTCGGGGTCCGTCTGCCCGAACAACTCCTCGGCGTCGACCACGCGACTGCCGGCCGTGAGTTCCAGTCCCCGGCGGTCTCCACCCGCAATCTGCCCCCACAACGCCAATACGATCAAGAGCAGGAGGTGGAAGATGCAGCTCACCAGAAAGCTCGACACCTCTTGTCCCTGCACGGCCTCCCAGAGGCGGGCAGCGGCCGCCGCCGCCGAACCTCTGACGGCGACATACCGGGCGGTAAGAGGGGGGGACTCGAAGTCGGGAGAAGACGGCGCCCAAGAGACGGCGTCTGCAGCCGCAGGGGGGCCCTGCGGTGCACCACCGGCTATGGATGGATCGCGAGCGCCGATCACCGGCTCTCCGGCGGTCAGAGGTAGATTCGGGCTTTCAGAGGATTGCTCCGACACCGCGAGACTCGACCAGATGCAACTGAGGGCCGGTATGCCCGGAACCGCCCTTAAAACTCCTCCCAGTTTACCTATTATAGCCTTTCTGGCGGCCCGCGAGTCGGCCACACGGCGTCCCGCTCGACGGGCACGGCATGCACAATAAGAGGGGGCTATGCCCGACAATGAGAGGGATGCTTGGGCCAGCAGGCCGTGGTCTCCCGGCCATGCCGAGTTCGCGGGCAGACTGCATCGCACGAACGGCGTCACACGGAGGGACCGTACCGAAGCCCCCCGGCTGCTTGATGGCGGGCTTCTGCTTGGGCGCGGACTCGCGGAGTGGGCCACTTCCGTCACTCGCCATTGGCGGGCAGCGACTCGCGCGGGCGGCTGCGGATCAGCTCGTGGGGCTCCCCTTCGACCTCCACAAAGACCCGGTAGTGGATGAAGGCGTTGTTGTGTGCGTTCCGGCAGAACGCGACGATCCGTTTCAGTTCGTTGGCCCGGCTGGTTACCAGGTTCAATTGCGTCTGGATCGCTTCGCGCTGCGGATCGTTGTTGGCGCTCTGCAGTTGCTGGTTGAGAACTTCGCGGGCGGTTTCGGCCTGGCTGGCGGCCAGGGCGAGTCGCTCGACCTCGGCACGGCGGAGGAGGGCTCGCTGGCCGCCTAACTCGTGGAACGAGCGCACCTGGAGCCGCGCGGCACGTCCCTGCCGTTGCCAGGCGACGTTGATGCCCACGCGCGCCAGGCCCTCCTCGGTGAAGACGAGTGTTGTCTCGCCGTGGGGCGCGAAGAGGGGCGCCGGTTCTGTGCGGAGGGCCGGTAGCGGTCCTTCGCTCCCCGTGATCTCCACGCGGATGTAGTCGAAATCGGGCCAAGACGCCAGCGGCAGGGAAACCACCCTGGAACCCGCAAGGCAGTCGATGGGCAGCGGATCGGCGGCCATCGGCGTTCCCAGGGCGACCCGTACGGAATGCTCCTCGCAGGTGGCCTCCAGGGCGCAGAAGCGGAGGCTTCCCCCGTCCCCCGCGGCCGCCGAGGGCAGCCAGGCAAAACGCAGCACGCCGTCGGCGAGCCACAGCTCGGCGACAGGGGTCGAATCCCCTCCGTCCGATTCGGTCGGATCCAACGTTCGCACCAGCCATCGTCGCGCGGACTCGGCGGTCATCTGCAACGACCGCGGACCTCGCAACGCCTGCTCGCCACCGAGGAGCGCCAGCTCGATGTGCCGATCCTCGCTCGCCTCCAGCGTGCCGATCACCGCGCCACCGGCCGGAACGTCTTCCTCAGAGGGGATTGCCGGCAACTCCACGGCGCTGGGCAGCGAGGAGAATGGATTGCCGGGCGGCGGCGTCACTTCGCTCACCGCCGATTCCGGCTCCGGCTCCTCCGCATCGGCTGCTTCCTCCAAGGGTGGCTCGGTCTTGTCGGCCGGCGGCTGGCCCGCGGCCGAATCAACTTCGGCGGCCGGCGAGGCCTGGTCATCGGGGGGCCCACCGCTTGGATCGCCGAGGTCGCCCTCGTCGACGGGGTCGAGGTATTGCGGTTCGGGCCAGGGGTGGTCCTCTTCCGTATCGGCATCGGCCGGTTCCAGCGGCGGACGGAGCAGCGATGTCCCGGGCGGGCCCGGACTCGATTCGCCGGCCGCAAGTATTCCGTTCGCCTCGCCGGCTCCCCGCAGCAGAATCCGCGCTACCAACACGCCACCGAGAAGCACGGCGGCCGCCGCACCGAGCACCATCCATCGCACCGCGGCCGGTGGAGACCGTCGCCGGCCACCCCCCCCGTCCAAGACGGGGGCTGTGCCGGCGATTCCGGTCGCTTCCCGTTCTGCGTAATCGTCTGTCGCGGCAGCGGCTTGCGCCGGCGGTCCTTCGGTGTCGAGCGCCACGACGCCCGCCGGTTCGTCCAGCGGCACCGCCCGCAACAGCTTCCGTTTCGGGGGCCGCCACTGGGTCAAGGTCTGGGCAATCGCATGGGCCGATGCCGGTCGGTCGGCGGCCCGCTTTGCCAGCATCCCGCGACAGAGCAAGAGCAGGTCCTTGGGCGCATCGGGGCGGAAGCGGACGATGCCTTCCGGCTGCTGGGTCTGGTGCTTGACGATCCGTTCGTGGAGGCTGCCCTCCGGAAACGGCGGCCGGCCGGTGAGCAGGAAATAGAACGTGCACCCCAGCGCATAGATGTCGGCCCGGTGGTCGAAGTCGGGTGTCTCCAGGGCCTGTTCGGGCGCCAGGTAGTCAACCGATCCCAGGACGCGGCCCTCCGAGCCGCTCACCTGGCTATGGTCGAGGCCGACCAGCCGCGCGGTGCCCATATCGGCGATCTTCACCGTTCCGTGGTGGTTGACGAGGAGGTTCGAGGGCTTGATGTCGCAGTGGATCATGCCCCGGCTGTGCGCGTGCTCCAGTCCCTCGGCCGCCTGCCGGATGCAGTCGGCGGCCACTTCGTAGTCGAGCGGTCCCTGCTCGGCGACGATGGCTTGCAGGTCCCGCCCCGCCACATACTCCATGACGATGTAATAGCGATCGCCCTCGTTGTCGACGCTGTAGGCCCGCACGATGTTGGGGTGATCGAGCGCGGCGATGGCGCGGGCCTCGGCGAGGAAGCGATTCAGGGCGGCGGGGTCGGCGCCGATTTCTTTGGAGACGATTTTCAGAGCCACGCGGCGCCGCATGCGGGTGTGCTCACCGAGGAAGACCGTCCCCATACCACCGCGGCCGAGGACATCGATGAGCTTATACTTCCCCAGAAAGAAGGATGTCCGCCCCGCGAGCAGCTGGCCCGCCTGCCAGCCGGTAAGGCAACCCCGGCGGACCAACGTGCGGGCGAGCCCTTCCCCGTCGGCACCGGCTACGTGCAGATCGCGAGCTTCGGCCAGTTCGTCCGCAGTGAGCAGACGGCTCTGGCGAAGAACGTCCAGAAATTCCGCGACCGACGCACCTGCCATGTCCGCGCTACTCGGACCCGCGCATCCGGAAAGGGATACCAACGCATGCCAGCCCCCTAAACCCCTACCAGTCTAGCAGTATTACCTGCGAAAGCCAACGAGCCGTTTGCCATAAGGGGGGTGCTCGGGTTGCCCCCCATTGTCGTACCGCGTGGGGCGCGGCATACGGCGGCTGCGATCGGTCGCGGGTCTTGCCAACTGCGTCGGCCGCTCTATTATTGAAACCTGTTTGACGCAACGGACCACGAGAACGAGGGGGATTGAAGCATGGCGTCGAAACGGGTGCTGATCGTTGGGGGAGTAGCGGGGGGGGCATCCTGTGCCGCCAGGCTCCGTCGGCTCGATGAGGATGCCGAAATCTTCATCTACGAGCGGGGACCGGACGTCTCCTTCGCCAATTGTGGACTCCCCTACTACATTGGAGGAGTCATCCGCGGGCGCCAGCAGCTCCTCGTCGCCTCGCCGGAGCGGTTTCGGGACAGCTTCCGTATCGAGGTCCGCGCCCGCAACGACGTGCAGGCGATCGACTGCCAGGCGAAGACGGTCGCCATTCGCAACGTCCGCACGGGGGCCATGAGCACC
>SKOZ01000086.1 GCA_007119795.1 Planctomycetales bacterium
AACATGCAGCGCGTCCGCGAGGACACCAGCTACGCCGCCTCCATGGAGCTGTACCTCGAGCACTGCAAGGGGGACGTCTGGACGGTGGAGATGAAGGACCGCGGCTTCGCGGACATCGAGCTCTTCGAGCGTTTCAAGCACGACCTCTCGAAGAAGGTGGCCATCGGCGTGGTGAGCCACCGCACCCTCCAGGCCGACCGCCCGGAGGAGGTGGCCGACACGATCCGCAAGGCGCTCCAATACATCCCTCCCGAGCGGCTCATCGTCTCCAGCGACTGCGGCTTCGGCCGCCAGGGCTGCAACCGCGAGATCGCCTTCTACAAGGCCAGCGCCATCGCCCAGGGGGCCAACATCGTCCGCCAGGAGCTGGGGCTCGGCAGCGAGTATATCCCCGCCGCCGATCCCGCCCTGCAGCCCGACATCGTGCCCGCGTGACTTCGCGTTACAGGGTGTACTGCGGGATCTTCATCAGCTCGCCGTCCCTGAGGGCGGAGAGGTGGGCCACCACGCCCGAGACGGTCATGTTCAGGGCGATCGCCACGTCGACCAGGGGCTTGCGGTCTTCGAGCACGGCCGTGACGAACTCGTTCATCAACTGTCCGTGGGAACCGCCATGCCCGCCGGCGGCAACGCCCGGGGGCAGCGGCGGGCGGGTGGTATCGGGGAGATTCGCATCGAGCCCCTGATAGGAACCGTAGAAGGAGCCCCGCTGCCCGCGGACCCGTCCCATCTCGCCGCCATAGCCGGGCGTGTCCCAGCTCACCGCCATCCGCGCCGAGCCCCCCTCGCTGGTGCGAAAGAGGGCGATCTCGGTGCCAAAAGGGTTCCCATAGCGGTTGTTCGCCGGCATGAGGTGGGGGACGATGCTGGGCATCGCCATGCAGGAGACCTCGGTGAAGCTGCCGTCGGTGATGCCGATGTGGTAGGCGTTCGAGTGCGTGGGGTACCACTGCGGCGGCAGCCCCACGCGCCAGTCGTTGAACGAGTCCAGCGGCTCACCGAAATAGTGGTAGTATTCGCCTTCGGAGTAGACGAGCTCGCCCAGCAGGCCCGCCCGGTAGAGCGTCCGCATGGCATAGAGATCGGCGTGGAAGCACGAGGTCTCGAACATCATGTATTTGAGGCCGCTGCTCTTGACGACTTCGAAGAGCTCGTCGGCCTCCTCGAGCGAACCCCAGACGGCCGGGACCGCCGTCGCCACGTGCTTGCCGTGTTGGATCACCTCAATGCAGTGGCGGCCGTGGCTGGGGGCATCGGTGGCCACGAAGACCGCCTCGATGGCGTCGTCCTGGACGAGCTCTTCGAGCGAGGGATAGGTCTTCTCGCAACGGCAGGCCCGGGCCAGGGCGGCGCGGCGCTCGGGAATCAGATCGCTGACGGCGACCACCTCGACGTTCGGGTGATCCTGGAAGCCGAACACGGCGCCGAACCGGCAGACGCCGTAGCCGACGATGCCCACGCGGAGCTTACGGTCGGAGACCGGCTCCCAGCGCTTGGCCGCCTCGGTGTCGGTGGGCTCCTCCGCGAACCCCTGGATCGGCTCTTCGGCCGCCGCGGTCGAACCGGTCAGCCCCAGCGCCGCCGCACCGGCGCCCAGCGTATGAAGGAATCTGCGTCGGGTGGTGAAGTCGTTCATCGCACGTCTTTCGGAAAGGGTCTGTGATCGATGATGGGAAAACGGCAGGTGGTGGTTGACCACCAACCACCAGCCACCACTCAATATCCCAGCACATCGCGTACGAACTGGCGGCTGATCTTCAGACTCTCACGCAAGGGGCGGGTGAGCTCGAGGCCCGGGGGGTGGGCCAGCTCGATGACGGCGTGGCCGCGGAAGTCGATCCGCTCGAGGGCGGCAGCCACGGCTTCGTAGTCCATGTCGCCCTCGCCCATGGCCTCGACCCAGGTCTTGTCGGCCTTCTGGTCGCGGAGGTGCAGGAAAACGATGCGGTCGCCGAACTCATCGAGGAACCATACCGGGTCGACGCCGGCCTGGACCAGCCAGTCGAGGTCCGGTCCCAGCTTCACGTCCGGGATTCGCGCCAGCGTCCCCCGCAGGTCGTGCAAGTCGTTCTCGACCTCGTAGGTGTGGTTGTGGAGGTTCAGGACGACGCCGTGCTCCTCGCCGAGGGCGATGATCTCGCGGAGCAGGTCGGCCTGGGCGTCGAGCTCCGCCTCGGTCTTCATGCGGCCGGCACTGCCCACGGAGGTGCCCATCGTGGTGCCGCCGAGTGCGGCCAGGCGGGGAATGACCAGGCGGGCGTCGTCGAGCACCGCCGCGTGCTGGTCGCGGTTCCACATGGCGCCGCCGAACGAGGTGCCGATCACCGGCAGCGCGTGCTCCTCGGCGAGGGCGGCGATCCGCTCCACGGCGTCGTCGGGCCGCAGCGCGGTGTGCATCAGCTCGATCCCCTCCATGCCCGCATACTTCATGTCGGCGAAGATCTGCGGCAGGATGGGCGTGATGTCGTGCCCCGGCTGCGTGGCCGCGTACACCCACGGATGGGCGCCCACGATCACGTCCTGCTCCACGTCGGCCTCCCCGGCACCAAGCCGGTGCCACGGCACGAGGGTGCCTGCGGCGGCCAGGGCGGTCCAACGGAACAGGTCACGGCGGCGGAGGGGCGATGTCATGGGTTACTCCTCGGATGCGAACAGGCGGTAGTAGACCTCGGCAAGTTGCTCGCCGAAGGTATGCCAGAGGGCGGCGCTGGGGAAGTCGTCGAGGCCGGCGATCCAGTTGGCGTTCAACTCCTGGACGCAGGCGGCAATGCCGTAACGTTCCAGCAGCCCCTCGCCGATGCTCCCCGGGTTGCGGAAGCCGCTGCCGGTGGAGCCCTCGGTGAACCAGGTGTGCTCCCGCAGGAGGGCCTCGTAGCGGGCCATCAGCGAAAGGTAGGCCTCGATGTCCCCCTCCGGCCGGCTGATGTGCAGGGCGCCGTAGTCGTCGTTGTGGAAGTCGATCAAGAGGTCGATCCGCCGGCCGGCGGCGTGCATCGACTCGATCCACTCCTCGAGGGCGGCATTTTCCGGGGCGCGACAGGGATCGGCCGGCTGATCCCAGTTGCGGTTGAGATCCATGCCTTCGACGTTGAACCGCGTCATGCCGCGGGCCACACCGTCCTTATTGGCTATGGGCATGATGTAGAGAGCGTAGCGGTCGAGGTAGCCCTGGGCGTCGCCGTCGCCGGCGAGCAGCCTCTCCACGAGCCCTTCGACCACCCAGTTTCCCCCGGGTTCCCAGGGATGCGCCCGGCAGCGTATCACGATGCGGTGGGGGGCGTCGTCGCATCCCACGCGGACGATCTCCAGGGGCCGCCCCTCCACGGTCTCGCCGATGGTGGTGATCTCCACCAGCGGATCACCACCATTGGCCTCGAGGAAGCGATCCAGGTCGGAGAGGCGGTAGGGTTCGAGGCGGGCCACGTACATGGCCTCGGCCTCCATGGTCAGCTCGAGCTGGAGGCGGTGCCCCTCCAGGAGTTCCATCTCCACCGGCCGCCACGATCGGCCGTCGACGGAGACGAAGCTGATCGTCTCTTCCCTCGCCACCGAGCCCGGCCGCCGGTTCCAGACGTTGAGCAGGTTGTTGAGGACGAGGGTAATGCGGGCTCCCTCCCGCCCCTCGACGCGGAAGTGCCAGTGCCCGGCGGCGCGGTTGGGCGAGGCGCGTTCGTAATCGTAGAGCAGGAAGACGTCTACCGTACCGTCGTCACGGATTTCCCAGTTGACGGGCGAGGCGTTCTCGAATGCCGTATGGATGAATGCCAGCGGGTGTTCGGCCTCGGCCGGCTCCTGGGCCATGGCGACCACGCCGGCCAGCCAACCTGCCAACCCGATCGCCACGATGGTGGCCCGCGTCGAGAGGGAGAGGGAAAGGTCGCAGGGATACCTATTCATGGATCGAACCTCCAGGGGCGTTCACGGGGGACTGTCCCGATTTTCGCGGCCGGAGAAGGGATTCCTCGTGGAGAACACCATTCGGCTGCGAAAATGGGACTGTCCCCTCCGGCCTCGCGTGAAACGCCTATCTTAGCACGGCGGTGCCGCCGCCATCCACCAACGGCCCCTGAGGGCGAGCGATCAGTCGTCGGCACCGCGTTCCGTCTCGACTGCATCTACCCCCTCAATGGCAAAAGGATTCTCGTTTTCCGGGAGGTGGCGGACGCCGTCGAGTTCGAGCCTGTTTCCTTCCCGGGCCCGCAGCACCGGCTGCCGGCCGCCGTTCTCCAGGGTGACGTCGCTGAGCCGCAGCAGGCCGAAGCGGCGGACGTCGAGCACTTCCTGATCGCGGCGGTCTTCGCGGAGGGAAATCGAGACGCGCTCCAGCGTGAGCTCGAACTGCCGATCGGCATCGCCGAGGACGCGCAGGGGGCGGGCGATCCCCGTAGCCCGCACGTTGACGAAGCGGAGCCGCTTCGCCGGCTGGCCGGTCTGCCAGAGCCCGCGTTCGAAGTCGTAGGCGTAGACGGCGTCGGCATTGTCGATGGTGATGTTCTCCACCAGCCAGTTGTCGCTGGGGAGCTTGGGGTTGCGGTCCGTGGGGGCGAAGTGCACGAAGGCCGAGAGCATGTTCCTCCGCTCGCTCACCAGGTGCTGGTGCTCGCCCGGCCCCCAGAAGGTGCAGTCGCGCACCACCAGGTTCACGCATCCCAGGCGGAAGCCGTTGCAGGACGAGTTGATCTTGCAGCCGGTGACCTCGAAATCTTCGTTGTCGCACCCGGCGAGGCAGTCGTCGCCGGTGCGGAAGTCGCAGTCCCGCACCGTGAAACGGCGGCAGGCCTGGGCATGGAGGGCGTCGTGTCCGGCGCGGGCGGCGACGCCGACGAAGCGGGCGTCGTCGCAGTCGCGGCAGAGGACGGCATAGTTGCCGGCGTCGGTGATGGAGACGCCTTCCACGGCGATGTCGCGGCAGCCGGTGAGGTAGACGGCATGGGGACCGCGGAACCCTTCTTCGCCCTTGGGGTTGCGGCAGTCGCCCCCGTCGATCTTCCCCGGCCCCTCGATGCGAATCCCGGTCACGTCCTGTCCGGTGATCAGCGCGTCGTGCCAGCGGCCCTCGCCGTAGTCGCGCCAGTCGCCGCTCCCGGCGAGCACGGCCCCGGCCTCGAGCAACAGGCAGACGTGGTCCCGGAGCACCAGGGCCCCGCAGCGGAAGCGGCCCTCGGGGATGCGGACCGTGCCCCCGCCGGCCGTCCCGCAGGTGTCGATGGCAGCCTGGATGGCGGCGGTCTGCAGGCGATCTTCGCCGGGGACGGCACCGTAGCGCGTCACCGGATACTCTCCGCCGCGTGTCCCCTCGTCCGCCGGCGCGCAGGGAACGGCGCCGGCGATCATGGAGGCCGCCGCCAGCGTCCCCCCCGCGGCCAGAAACGCGCGCCGCGTCGGCAGCCCCGCACGCACTTCGCTTCGCCTCTCTGTCATGATGCAGCTCTCCTCGCTGAACGTACAATTCCAGTGTCTTCCACCCGCCGTTGCAAGCGTTCCCTACGGCGCTTCCACCAGGGCGCGGAGGTCGCGGCGGGGGCGCTCCCAGGCAAGCGCAGCGGCCCGTTCGATGCGCTCGCGGAGGCGGAGGTAGTCGGGATCGTCGTCACTGTAGACGGGCGCTGGGCAGCCGCCGGCGCCGCCGGCCCGGGGCGCCGCCAGAAAGCGGGTCGCCTCGGGGCGCGCCAGGTCGATCCAGTCCATCCGCGTCACCTCGGCCGGCGCATGGCAATCCCCGCACCGCGCTGCATGGACGGCGGCAATCTCGGCCCGCAGATCCGCATCGTTGGCGATGTCGTAGGGCATCTGCGGAAGCCGCTTGTTGATGAAACCGTCGTGGTAGGGACCGTTGGCATCGATCCAGGCCACCAGCCGCAGCCACTCTTCCTCGGAGAGCTCGACCCGCTCGCCACACGCGCCGCTCCGCAGCACCTCGACGAGCCGGCTGCGGTGCGAGCCGAACTCCAGGGGCATAGTCACCCGCGCGTCTTCGTCGATGTTCGAGCGTGCCACCAGCCCGTGCTCGAGGATGGTATCGTAGGCGCGGTTGTAGCGGGCGGTGAGGCCGCCGGAGAAGTCGAGCCCCGCCGCCGGCGCCAGCCCCCCGTGGCAACCGGCACAGTGCCGGTCCAGCACCGGCTGCACGTCGCGGAGGAAGCTGATGGGCACCGGCCCCCAGGGGAGCGGAAGGGGATCCACCGGTTCGCGGGTCAGCGCCAGCGGGTAGCCCAGTGGGTGCGCCGCCTCGCCCCGCGTCTCATGGCACCCCACACAGCCGCGGACCTCGCCCGCCTGCAAATTGATGAAGGAGCGCATCCGCTGCACCTCCATGCGGTCGGCATCGAGGAGCTGGAAGTACAGCGCGCGGTCGGTGGGTACACGGAAGCGGGCGCTGCCGTCGGCCTCCAAGGGGACGTCGCCCAGCACCCGCACCGGGTTCCAGTTGATCATCACCGCCTTGACATCCTCCTCGTACCGCTGCCCGCCGTAGGTATTGCAGTAGGGCCAGGCGATCGTCTCCGCCACCCGCAGGTACTTGACCTGCTGCGGATCGATCCCCTCCAGGCCGCGGGCGGCATCCTGGACGATGCAGACGCCGTAGGGGACCGAGGGGTCGGTCCGCGTGGCCAGAATCGGCGGCCGCGGCCGCGGCGCGACGGGGATCGGCGAGAAGGAGGAAATGGTATCGTCGCGGTAGATCAACTCCTTGGTCCCGAAGACGTCGATGAGGTAGATCGCGTACCCGGACGGATCGACCTCCTGGCCCACGTCGTACCCGCGGCCGAAGGCCCCGTAGGAGACGAGGAAGCTGGTCTCGGAAAGGGGCCAGGGCGTCATGTAGTAGCCGCTGGTCCCCATCACGCCCCCTTCGGGAACAGCCATCCCCACCATGCCGCCTTGAGGCGGGAGCGCGCCGGGAGTCACGATACGGATCCCGTCCGGCGTGCTCACTCCCTTTTGGGGCGAAATCAGGATGACCGGCCCTGCGGGTAAGGTGTGGTGCCCGGTGGCCACCCCCACGAGCCGACCCGTTCCCCAGATGGAGCGGCAGGTCTGTACGGCCCACGGGTCGTTCATGTGCTGCTTGAAGATGGCGTCGGCGCCCGTGCCATCGGGACGGACCGACCAGAGCGACTGGATGTGCGCCCAGCCCCGCTCGTGATACTCCCAGCGCGTGTAGCCGATGGTGCCGTCCTCGAGCGTGTAGGGGAGGTAGTCGCCGTCCTTGTTCACCGTGAGCCGCCGGATCGAGCCGTCTCCGCCCAGCGCGTAGAGGTTGGTCGAGGTCTCGTCCTTATCGTACTCGTTGCACTGCAGCGAATAGCCGCACCGCTCGGAGACGAAGGCCACGTTGCCGTTGGGCAAATAGGTGGGGTCGAGGTCGCTCCACTCGCCGGAGGTCCGTTGCGCGAGGCCGCTGCCGTCGATGTTCACCTCGAAGAGCCGCGTAGGCTCCAGCTCGAGGCGGAGGCGGAATCCTTCGCTGCGGTCGAGCCAACCCGCAGGCGGCGCGTCCTCCTCCTTTCGCGCGTAGCCGAAGACCACGCGGTCGCCGTCGAACCACAGGTCCACGCCGTGGACGTGCCCGGGCCCCAGGCGGCCGTCGATCAAGGGCCGTACCGTGCCCTGCTCCTCGGGGCCCGCGAGCCTAAGGACGCAGACGTCGCCTCCCGGCCGCGAGACCCAGGGCATGTGGTTCAGGCATACGTCGGGGAAAGTCTCCTGCGTAAAGCGCTTCACGAAGAGCAGCTCATCGAACTGCATGGCGGGATTCATGAAGGCCACCCGCCGGGCCAGCCAGCGGGCCTCGTGGTAGAGGGCCCGCCGCGCCGCCGGATCGGTCCCTTCGGCCGTCTCTCGTTCCGAAAGGGCATCGGCCTGCCGGCGCAGCGCCGGCGCCTCTTCCGGCAGGTCCAAGCCGTATGCGGCTGCCAATCGCGCCGCGCGATCGAGCGTCTCGTAGAGCGGGGCCACCAGGAAGACGCGGCCCTGCCGCGTCGCCGCCCCCGCTTGCCGGCCATCGACGATCAGCGCCGCGGCCCCCTCGTCGGTGAGGGTGAAATCGAGCGGCAGCGCCGCGGAATCGTGCAGCCGCTGGCGGTGAACCACCTGCCGTTGCGGCCCCGCCTGGGTGAAGACCACCGTCTCCACCTCCACATCCAGCGGCTCCCGCTCCTCGCTCGCCGCATCTGCAGCATCGACCCGGAGCTCGAGGCGGTTTCTGCCATACCCCAACGAAACCTCCTCCGGCCATCCGATCCGCCACGGGGTCTCCGCCGCCAACGCCGCCGGCGGCGCCCGGAAGGCCGCCGCCGTGGCCGGAAAGCCTGCGGGCAGGTCGGCCAGCCGAATGGCCGCTTCCAGCGTCGTCTCACCCCCGTCCCGCACGATGCCGTACGCGGCCGCATCCAAGGGCTGTCCCGCCACCGTGACCACCGGGCTCCCTTCGACCACCTCGAGCCCCACAGGCGTTCCGTCCAGAGTCACCAGGGGCGCCCCTCGCGACCAGGGGCTCAGGCTGCTCTGCTCCGCCGGCCGGTGGAGGGCGAGGTTCTCCGCGGTATCTCCCGGGGCGTACACCTCGACTTCGTCGAGGTGCAGGAAGATGGGCGCCGCACTGGGTATCTGGATCCGCACGAACCGCGCCTCGACGGCGCCGGCACCCTCGGCCGGAAAGTCGACTACGAGCGGATCACCCTCGTGGACACCGCCGAACGCCTGGCCCTGGTTCTCGTAGCAGCGTCTCCAGGTCTCGCCGTCGTCGGAGACGAGGATCGCCAATTGATAGGCATTGGCGACTCCCGGTGGAAAGTCGAGGCGATTGAAGACCACGACCCGCCCGATCGCCTGCCGCGCCTGGAGATCGACCTGCCACCAGGGGTTGGGCTCGTGGCCGGTGTGGAAGGCGTAGCGGCCATCTTTGACGCCGTTGACCGCGCCGGAGGCGTCGACGGCCGTCGTCTGGCGGCGAAAAGCCGCCTCTTCGGCCGTGGGAAAACGCGCGCCGACGTAGAGGTGCTCTTCGTCGCGCAGGAGTGCCACCCACGGCTGCACCGGCTGATCGGGCGGTCCCGCCGGCAGCCGCTGCGCATGCGACCAGCAGGGCTCGTCGAGGCGCCCGTCCACAGTGAGGCCTGCCGCCCTAGTGACGGGGAGCCGGCCCCCGGTGTCCTGCACGTCCACTCCCGGCCAATCGAGATCACCCTGCACCGAACGGATCGTCCCCGGCCAATGCACCTGCAAGAGCCGCTCCTGGTCGTGGCGATCCCATTCGGCCTCGATCCGCTCGCGGAACGCCTCTTCTGCCGCCGCTCCTGCGGCTGCCAGCCATGCCGCGGTCGCCCACACCGCGACCGGCCACCACACCCGTGCTGCCAAAACGTCCCGTCTCATGGCGTCCCCCCTTCGACCTCGAGCGTCCGCGGGCTAGCTTCCCCCATACCGGCCCCCATTGTAACTCCTCCCGCCACCGGCGTGTCACTCCTCGCATCAGCCTCGGCCACCTTGCCTAGAATAGTGATGAGAGACGGGGCACCAACCACCCTTCTGTGGAGTGCCAGGCGCGGCCCAGCCGGCTGGGGCGGTGCCGTTCGCCCCCCCCACAAGGGAAAGGGGAGTTTTTCGTTGCAAATCGCCTCGGAGGCTGGATAGAATGGGTGAAGAATCGATTGGTTGGCGGCTCATCGTTAGCGATTCCTGGCTGCGAAGAGGGGCGGAGTTACGGTTCGGCCGCCGTCGCGGCTCAGGGAGCGATGTCCGTGGTTGGCTGCGGGAAAGTCGCGTCACTGCGGTTACCTTGTCGATGGCCACTGCCGGCCGAGCGGGTGGCGGGGCGCGTAACGGGTCCGGAAATCAAGATGACGTCTCCGGGCGGTCATTGCGGAACACGGCCGTCGCGGTGCAGTCTCGAACAATCTGCTGTCGGAGATTCGAGCGATGTTTGAAGGTAGGTCTTTCCGATCGGCATGGCTGGCCGTTGTGGCGATCACGTTGGCCGGACTTCTCGGCACCGCACACGGCGCCGAGGTGGGCGAAGAGGCAGCCCGCCTGGAGGCCTACGCGCAGGCGGACGGCCCCACGTACTTCGCCCTCAGCATTACGCCCACCGAGGCGCTGCCACCGGCGCCGGCGCACGACGTGGTCGTGCTGGTGAACACCTCGGCCAGCCAGATGGGGCCCTTCCGCATCGAAGCCATGGCTGCGTTGCGCTCCCTCGTCGGCTCGCTGGGTTCGGCCGACCGCGTGCGGCTGGCGCGGTACGACCTGGAAGCCGAGTCGCTGACCGACGGCTTCGTTCCCCGCGACAGCAACGAGTTGGCGGCGGCGGTCGAGGATCTCCTAGGGCAAGAGCCCCTGGGAGCGAGCGATCTCGATCAGGCCCTCCGGTTTGCCGCCGAGAGCTTCGACGCCGACTCGGAGCGAGCCCGGGCGGTGGTCGTCATCGGCGACGGCCAGAGCCGGGCCCGCCTCCTCGAGCCCGAAGAGCTCCAGGGACACGTCGATGCCTTGACGGCTGCACGTGCCCCGGTGGTCGGTTTTGCCGTAGGACTCAACATCGACGACCAGGTTCTCGGTGCCCTGGCGGCGCGGACGGGTGGCCGGCTTTACTACCAGGGTACGGCGGAGACGGGGGCGGCGGTGGGCACCGCCCTGGCAAGTGCGGTCCGGGTTCCGGTAGCGTGGCCCGTTCAGGTCGACGTACCCGCGACTGTCGAGACCATGATTCCCGCCGTGATGCCCCCCCTGCGGGCGGATCGGGAGACCGTGGTCGTCGGCACGATGCAGGCAGGGGAAGACATGGAATGGACGGTGGCGGCGGAGGCCTCCGGGCAGCCGGTCGAGCTGACCTGGTCGATTCCCGCGGCAGCGCCGCACGATGCAAACGACTATTTGGCCCAGTTGGTGGAGACGGGACGGGCGCATGACGGCCTCTTAGTGCCGCTTGTCGACGAAGGGGATCTCGAGCGGGCACGGCTCATGGTCACGGCAGCGGAGGCCGAGCTGATCGAGCTGGCCGAACGGGCCCTCGCCCTGGGCGAGCCGCAGGACGCGGTCCGCTTCGCCGATGCCGTCCTCGCCAACGACCCGGAGAATCCCGAGGCATTGCACATCCGGCGGACGGCCTTCAATCTGCCCCTGG